>PHAT01000009.1 GCA_002840435.1 Deltaproteobacteria bacterium HGW-Deltaproteobacteria-6 | reverse complement strand
AGTTCGGTCCCTATCTGTTGTGGGCGGAGGATATTTGAGAGGAGCTGTCCCTAGTACGAGAGGACCGGGATGGACGAACCGATGGTGTTCCAGTTGTCGTGCCAACGGCATAGCTGGGTAGCTAAGTTCGGAAGGGATAACCGCTGAAAGCATCTAAGCGGGAAGCCCACCTCAAGATAAGATATCCCTCTTGATGGAGACATCAGGACTAAAGACCCCTTGTAGACTACGAGGTTGATAGGTCAGATGTGTAAGCACAGTAATGTGTTCAGCTAACTGATACTAATCGGTCGTGCGGCTTGACCATAATAATTATTAATATATATGGTCTCATATTTAAATCGTGCTCAATTTTCAACAATACGATATGCATTGTCATGCAATTTTATAAAGAGATAAATTTCGGTGGCTATCGCGAGGAGGTCACACCCGTTCCCATCTCGAACACGGAAGTTAAGCTCCTTCGCGCCGATGGTACTGCATGGGCGACTGTGTGGGAGAGTAGGTGCTGCCGGATTTAAAACATGAAGCCCCGCTGAATTTTCAGCGGGGCTTTTTTGTTGTGTGCGATTCTGTAAAATGTCACCGGCATTCGCTGAGCTTTGCATATGCGGAGTGTATCCGGCTAATGCCGGATGCTCTTCAGCTTCAGTCACTGCGGCCTGTGAAAAAGTTGGCCTCACCCCTGAAGCTTCGCGCGCCTTGTCTCTGGCGCGTTTTGCGAGGACGCCGAATTTAGTTCTAATTTATAACGGATTTATGACTATACATAATATATCTTGGCTATAGGTCATCATCCGAATTGAGGAATACGGGAAGCAGTGGTTAAATGAAATACTATCAGAATTTAATCAACTCAGAATCGCCTTTTATGTGAAGTACAGGGTCCTGATTTCTATTTTGTCGTCGGGCAGCGTCCTGAACTTTCGGCTTAAGATAGGAATAGAGTTTTTTTGCTGTGACAGCTCCCGCGTTGTCCCTGGCTTCACCGCTGACACCTTTGAGAAAATAATATGTAAATGTTCCATGCCCCTGTTCTTCAAGCGTGCTGGTGATCTGGTTGCCTTCGGCTGCAGCGAAAACAGTCAATCTATCAGGAATCGTCAGTTTATCGGAAGTCAAAACAAGAGGGCGTGCGCCCTTTGCCAGTATGGATCTGCCTCCCGAACCGGAGAAACACGCATCTATTATGACGATCACCTCTTGTGCTGGAAGGGCGTTCAGTTTTGAATAGAGCCTGCTGATAGGGTAGCCGGTGTTTTCCAGGAAGTTTGGATCACCATCGTAGGGCAGTAGGTATGCCTTTCCGGTTTGTGGGTCGGGTGATCCATGTCCGGAAAAGTAGAAAAAAACGCGGCTGTTCTTGTCCGTATTTTTCGGCAACCAAGTCTCCACAAATTTTTCGATTGCTTTGTACCCGGCTCTTTCACCGCTCAGGTGGACAACATTGCGGCTCGGGAATCCCATTGCGAGAAGATGATTTTTCATCGCTTCTGCGTCTCGCTCTGCAAATTGCGCATCGGGAATCTCCAGATATTTGCCAATACCTACGACTACGGCAAAATCATTATTTCTCTCTGAAAGCCGGTAAGCAGGCTTGTCAATATCCGATACGACTGTAACGGCCTGCATCTGCTCTTTTTGCCCTTTGGAAGCTGAGACAACCTCCTTTAACATCTCCTTCATTTGCTGCGCTCGAAGGTTTTCCAGCGCCTGAGCCCGGTCTGTTTCCTGCTGCCGCATCCTCATGTCCACCCGGGCATCCGATACAAGTTGGGTCAGTTTGTTCAACCTCTCATCTTCAATCCGCCTCAGATCTGATCTGCCGATGAAGAGATGGCCGGATTGGCATTGAATTCTGAATTTCGTACGATTCTCATCCACCCGGTCAAGGTCTATATGACAGGTGCCGGGTATCATCGGATAATCAAGATCAATCTGATTCTCCGTTGCCCTCGTTACAATGATATATTTAGCGGGAAATTTCGAAACGATCAGATTCCTGATCATATCCATCGGCAGTTCAAACTCCTGAGAAGCACCCGGCCCTGAGCTTGCTTCCGCAACGCCGGCGCCACCGTAAAAGCATAACCTAAAAAGAAAAATACCAAACACGATCATTGCAAGTCGCGATTTTTCACTTTTAATGAATCCTTCACATCTTTGCCGAAACCTTCTCATACTTGCTCCTTCCTTGCTTTGGAAAGATCCGTGCATGCTTATTTAGAGCAGAAGGACGCTGTTACTTTAGAGACATCCTGTTTCTCTTGTGACAACATTACAGAATTTATAGCATAATGAAGGACTAAAATAAAATATTAGTAACGGTTTGACGTTAAGCATTTTCCTTAAGATCAGCGGTCTGTTAATAACGGGAAGTATGCTTTTGCAATTTATTTTTACGTCTGCTGCCGTTACAGTTAATTTTCTTCCCAAAATGGAGAATTTATTATTGACAATAGAACGAACGTTCTATATAGAAGAACCATGGCAAAATAAAAGAAATAGCCCTTGCGGAGTGTTTGTGCCGCTTTTGTGTGTTGAGAAGGGGCGATTACCGTTGGTTTTAAATAATTGAACGTTCCGGAACACAATGGAGAAAAAGGCTGTCAGGAAAGATCCGATCCGCCGGCGGGAACTCCGGCGCATAACCTGGTTACGGGTATTGAATACATCGGACCGAAAGAACCGTTCTACGTTCCAGCCCCTTGCCGGGTAGTGGAATTGATGATTAACGGTGAGGTTTGCGCGGGGTTTCCGTCGCCGGCAGAAAAAGAGTTTTGCGATAATATTTCTTTCGACGAATATCTGGTCGAGCATCGAAGAACTCTATCCTGCTTGCGGACTCGGGGAATTCCATGACCGGTGCGGGCATCATGGAAAAGCGTCACCGCACAGCAAATGATAAATATTATTTAATACAAAATATTACTAATTCTTACAAATAATACAAAAAAATATTTACAAAATCTTCCGTAAATGTTAGTTGGCAAATGGTCAAGTTAACACAGGCCGTTACGTTAACAGCGTAATACGCGGCAATCCATTATTCTGAATTAGTGTGTTAATTGGTTCATTATCATTCGTCAGGATGACGGGTTTGCCATTACAGAACGATTATCAATAAAAACCCTGTGTTTGGGTTAAAAATTAGATGGGATTCAGGAGGAAGAAATGAAGAGATTTTTGGTTGTTTTATCAGCGCTGGGGCTGATTGCAGTCTTCAGCACAACGGTATTTGCCGCGGACATCAAGATCAGCGGTGAATTCTACGCCGCAGGGATGTATGCAAACGGTACGTCTTTACAGAAGGCTACGGGACCTTCGACCGCTTTTTATTACCAGCGGTTAAGAGTCCAGACGGGTTTTGTGGTTTCTCCCGGGTTGACACTCATTACACGTTTTGACGCGATGGAGCGGGCATGGGGCGCGGCCAGAACTGCAGCCGGAACAGCACTGGCTCTCGATTCTGCCGGTACGGTCGCTGAAAAGGAAAATTTTGTTATCGACTGGGCTTACGTCAATTATAAAGCGCCCATTGGTACTTTCGATGTCGGCTACATGAACTATGGAAGCACGGGTACAATTTTTGCCAACAATAGCGCCCCTCAGGGAAGAATCAAATATTCTTTACCGGCAGGTCCGGTAACGATTAATACCGCTATTTCCAAAGTAAAAGAGAAAAGCAATACAGCTAAGGTTGCTTCTGCCAATGCTGATGCAGATAGTGATGTCTATCATCTTGAAGGCGTTTATGCCTGGAAAACCGGTCGCGCGGGTCTGAATGTCAATTACTACCGCAATGCCGAGAACAGACCGGCAAACAACTATGGTTTGCAGTACTATCTTTTCACACCATACGCTATTGCTAAAATCGGTCCAGTGGCCCTGCAGACCGAAATTAACTATGCCGTTGGCCAATTAAAAAGTTATGACAATAATGCAACGAACGTCGATTTGCAAAACTGGTCCGGCTGGCTTGACGCTACAGCCGATTTAAAGATGGCTTACATTGGCGCTACAATCGCATACGTATCAGGCGATGATCCCACCACCGGTAAACAGGAAGGCGGCACGATTAATGGTGGTCGTGACTGGAATCCCTGCCTGATCATGTTCAACTATTATGATCGGGGCCAGTGGTACGGCAATCTTACCGGTTACGATGGCGCAATCGACAACGGTGTTATGTCCAATGCCTGGTTCTTTCAGGGCAGGGCCGGTGTTAAACCGATCGACAAGTTAAATGTTCTGGCGTCTGTTTCTTATGCTTTTGCCGATTACAAACCCGCTCAATATCTCAACAAAGATTACGGATGGGAAGTTGATTTAACGGGAACATACAAAATTACCAATAACCTGTCTTATATGCTGGGTGTTGGTTACTTCAACACCGGTGGTTATTATAAAGGAAAGTCTGATGCCAATAATGTCGATAATAATTATCTGGTCCTCAATAAGCTGACACTGACTTTCTAAATAAGGTTGCAGCGTAAGATTATAAGTGCCTCGAGTAAAAATCAGAAACCCCGCGGGAGAAATCCGGCGGGGTTTCTTTTGATATGAAAAAGTCAGGGGCGCCGGACACAGCCGTCAGTCTGGTGATTCCCGGAAGCGCCGGTCTGGCTTCATTTGCTTTCCTGCTCGATAAATTTCAACGTATTGTTAAAGCTGAACACACCCGGAACCGCGACATAATTTCGATATTCTTCTTTAACAGCCGCTTGTTTGTCGCTGTTGCCTGATGAATCACTCACTCTGACAAAATAATTTTTCATGGCGACAAGCGCGTTTTGGTCGGTAACAATGCCATGGCCCGGAACCAGCGTCCTTATCCGGTATTTTCCGGACAGTACGTCAAGAACTCTCATCCATGAAGTGACATTTGTTCCGCTTTGGGCAACGAGGGCGGGGTGCCATTGATGGAATACCAGATCTCCGGTAACAAGGAGCTTACGATTTTCAAGATAAACAACGACGTCATTCCAGGTGTGTGCCCTGCCCGTATTATAGATATGCACGGTTTCAGCGCCGATTTTTATTATTTTTTCTTCACCGGGTGCAAGCGGGATATCGGGATATCTGCTGTATTTTTTTCCATCTTCATCCCACTGTTTTTTGCTGTATGCACCGGCAATGATGGTCGCCTGCGGATAAAGCGCATTGCCGCCGACATGATCAAAGTGGCTGTGCGTGTTGACAATCGTAATGTTTTTTGCCTTGACGAAATTTTTGAGCGTATCGGCAGCCCCTTTCATTTTGGTATCCACGATTAGCGCGCTTGACCCGTCTTCGGAAGTCAGCACAATGGAATTGCCGCAGCCAATGTAAATAGATAACCGGGGATCGATGATGATGGTCTCGACCGCCATAAATGTCTGATAAGCACGCCAGAAATAAACACCGCCTGCTGCAATAACAACTACAATAATCAACCCAACAATCAGCAATGCTTTTTTCATGCTCCTCCTTCAACCCTTGAACCGCTTGTGCCCCGCAGGGGTATGAACCCACCGCTTTACCCTTTGTCTTCCATCCAATCCTGTCCGCCCAGGACGCGGGCGACCATCATGCTCGAAACATTATCGCCTACGGCATTGAGCATTGTGGCAGGGGCGTCCACCAGCGTGCCGACCATGGTGATGAGTGGAAACGCTTCCGGCGGAAAGCCGTACAACGATAATATCAAAAGTTCGCCAATCGTGCCGCCGCCGGGAATGCCGCTTACAACGACGCCGGTCAGAAGGGCGATGCCCAGAGCCGTCAGAATCGTATCGATGCCGGTAAACGGCATTTGAAAGATGCCGAAGAGAAAAGCGATTTTCAGGACGGCGGCCAGACAGGATCCTTCCATGTGGATGGTCGCGCCGATGGGAATGACGACTTCGCTGATGTCTTTAGGCACGCCGATTTTATCCGCCGCCTGCAGGTTGGAGGGAATCGTGGCCATTGAACTGCCGGTAGCCAATGCCGTGACGGATGCCGGGATAATGTTGCTCCAGAATTTTCTAACGCCTGCGGTGCGCGAGGCGAGAAATGCATAGAAAGTGAAGGCGATAAAGAAATACAAAATAGCCGCCGGATAATAAACGGCCATCGCGCGAGCGTAGGAACCCAGAAGCTCCGGGCCGAAGACGCCGACCAGATAGGCAAAGTAGGCGCAAAGGCCGATGGGCGCGTAATACATGATGAAGGATATCAGCTTCATCATGACGTCGTTGGCTGAAACCAGAAATCCGGAAAAGGCTTTTCCTTTTTCTCCGACGGCGGATGTGGCCAGACCGACCCCGATGGAGAAGATAATCAGGGCCAGCATATTGTTCTTGGATAAAAGACCGGGAAAGTCCGAAACGGTTAAGGCCCCGACGATTTGATTGCCTGTCTTGAACTGCTGAAGGTCAACGGTTGCGGGCATGGGGATGCTAACCCCGGAAGCGGGAGGATAAAAAATAACGGCGGCAATCATGACTAACGACGCAATGAGGCCTGTGATGACGAAGATGACGATCATCACGGAGAGAATTTTTCCCAAACGCGTCAGGTTGGTCATGGAGGCCACGGTTGCGGAAATGGAAAAGAAAACCAGCGGCACGATGGCGGTAAACAGCAGGTTTAAAAATATATCACCCAGCGGTTTGAATACGGCGGCATCCTTTTGATAGAGGATGCCGAGGACTGCGCCGAGGATGATCGAAACAACCAGGATCATCGAAAATCCATAGGATTTCAGAAATGGCGGCAAATTCTTTTTCATGTTTTTCACTTCACCGGAAAGTTAAAATACGTGTCGGGATAAGGTTCGTTATTAAGAGTGAAGTGCCACCACTCCTTATCGTAGTTTCTGAAGCCGTGTTTGGCCATCAGGGTTTTTAAGAGCAGCCGGTTGCCTCTTTGCTGCGTGCCGAGGTTTTTGTTTTCCGGATGGGACAGCTCATCGAAACAGTCGAAGCCCGTGCCCATATCCAGGGAGTTGTCCGCAAAGCGAACACCCGCGGGCATGGTGCATTCTTTGAGCGGCTGGCCCGCAACATAGGAAGGTTGAATGGGCGCCGGCAATGGCACGATGGTCAAATCAACCGTGCTGCCCCGGCTGTGGCCCGAGCGGCTGTCAATGTAGCCGTCGCGGAAAAGATGGCGTTTATCGACGGTGGGGTAAAACTCTTTTTTTGTTCTGGTGTCGTTAATGTCTTTGGCCCAGCGCACAAAGTGATTGACGGCCTGCTGCGGACGATAGCAATCGTAAATTTTCAGAGTCATGGAAAACGGTGCCAGGTCTTTTTGCACCCTGGCCAGCGCCTGAGCCGCAGGTTTGGTCAGAATGCATGTCGGCGCCAGATAACCGTCCACCCGGACGCCCAGAAAATTGTGCTCGCCGAAATAGCGGATATCCAGAAGGGCGTCAGGCACAACCTTTTCAATATGAACAAACGTATCAGGCATGGCATCAGCGCACAATGATGCGGACGGCGCCGTTGCCGCAAGCAGCACGGCCGCCAGCATAGCGGTAAGGAACAGTTTAAATTTCATGGCAAGAACCTCCTTGTTATTGAGCATCAGGGTTGATGAGAATGGCAGGAGCGGCCGCAGGATCAAGCCAGGCCAGGATTTTCAGCATGTCCTCTTCGGACACGGCGACGCAGCCCGCCGTTGATGATCCTGAACCGGCCCAGATATGGAGGAAAATCGCGCTGCCGTAGCCTTTGATGACCGGATCGGTATTATATTCAATGACCATTCCGTATTGATACAGATGATCGTCGCGTTTCATTTTTTCGTAGGAGAGAGCCCGGGTCTCGTTTTGCTTGACCCAGCGGTTGTAATCCGGTGCGCCGACATCATCAACCCACACATCGTCCGCCATTGCCTGACGGTAGGGCATTTTAGTGACGGCCGATGCCGTATATCCGAAAGCTGTTCCCAGCCGGTAGAGACCGGAAGGCGTTCGTCCGTCTCCTTCCCGTTTCTGGCCTGACGGCGCAAAGCCGTTTCTGCCGACAACGGCGTCGATGGGTTCCATGGCCTGACGCCAGGTGGAATCCTGTTTTTCCAGGACGTAAACTTTTCTGGACGCAAAAAACAAAAAACGCTCATCCGTGACAAGAAGAATCTGTCTGACGTTTTCCGAAAGGCCGGCTTTTGCGGACGAAGTTGTCCTGTCGATGACGGAAGGGCGCATCGCACACGCGGATAAGATCAGGACAACCGTCAGGAGCAATAAAAAACGGATATCGGGGAAATATTTTTTCGTTTTCTGAATTGTACGGATCATGAATGGATTTGTAATGTAAAGTTTTTAATTTTTCAATCAATTTGTGGAGATGATTCGCTGATCTGCAGGAAAAGCGGCGGGGCGGGCCGATGGATACACTTGATATAGCAGCGGGGTTATTATATAGATAACAAAATTGACGGAGTTTTCCTTCCCATGCATCTGAAAAATGTGACACTTCATTGCCGCACCTATCCAACGTATGAATGGTATCCCTTTACGTTGCCTCTGATGCAGCAAAAAAGAAAGATGGATTTCGAAACGCCGGTGACGCTGTTTGTCGGTGAAAACGGCAGCGGCAAGTCCACGCTGCTTACGGCTTTAGCGAAAGCCTGCGGGATTCACATCTGGCGGGACCAGGCGAAATTAAAACCCGACTATAATCCCTATGAGGAAAAACTTTCCGAGTTTATTGCGGTGGAGTGGGAAAACGGTCGTGTTCCCGGTTCTTTCTTCGGATCGCAGATATTCCACCATTTTGCCCAGCTGCTGGATGAATGGGCGGCGGCCGACCGGGGGCAACTGGATTATTTTGGCGGCAAATCATTGACCACGATGTCGCATGGTCAGTCATTAATGTCTTTTTTCCGGAACCGCTATGCGGTCAAAGGGCTTTATTTACTGGATGAGCCGGAAACCGCCCTGTCGCCCCGGTCTCAAATCGAGCTTCTGCACATCATCAGGGATATGACGGCGGACGGCCACGCACAGTTCATTATCGCGACGCATTCACCTCTGTTGCTTGCTTGTCAGAACGCGGTTATTTATTCATTCGACGGTAAGGAAATTGAAAGCATCCGCTATGAGCAGACAGAGCATTACCGCCTTTATAAAAGTTTTATCGAAGACAGGCACCGTTTTTTGCGGAAAGGTGCCGGGACACGGATGGCGCACCGGAAAAAGGAAAGCGGAGAGTAAATGACGCCCATGAGGATGAATTTCCGGCCGGACGAAAAAATGCCGGTATTTAACGCAAAGCGGTAGTTTTATAATGTTGCCTGAAGTCCAGCAGTTGCTTGACGTGCGATTTTTCCTCGTTGATAATTTTTCCCATCATTGCCTGACCCTGGAGATTGACCAGTTTGCGGGCATTTTCAAAATAATCGACAACATCCATCTCAATGTCGATCATAAAAACCAGGGCGTCTCCCAGCGTCTGAATTTTGGGTGTTTTCCGGACTACGTCCAGTCTGTTGAAAATCCTGTCTTCAAGCAGCTGATGCTTCTTGTAATCAAACGGATCAGCGCCTGATGGCTGTATTTCCGGTGATTCGGGCAGTTGCTCATGCAGTCTTTTGTAGAATTCATAATGGCCGGTTTCCTGGCGCGCCATGACTGAAAATATTTATTTTTTTCAATTTCGCATCATTCAACCGGTCGGCCAGCAGCGCGTAAAATTTCTGCCCCGCTTCTTCAATCTCGATGGCATGCTTTATAATGTTTTCCACGCTGTATTTAGGCATGATTACCGCCCCCCTTTCATTTTTGTTGGATCTATCTTACTTCAAATTGCACCGAATCAACAATCACATTTTGCTTATTGGTGATGGCCAATACATGCTTGCCGGCTTTCGGCGTCCAGAGAATGGTTGTTCCCCGGTCTGCCAATAGCTTCTCGTTCAACGTCCAGCGCAGGGAATCCTCTTTGCCGGTCTGCGCAACAAACCCGACTTTTTGCAGATGATCGGGAATATCGGGATCGAGCGCGATGATGGTTCCGGAGGGTGGATAAATAATGCGATGATTTCTCCGAACAATGCCTGCCGGATGGCGATCCGGCTCGGTTCCGGCCAGAAACCATTCCGGGTGATCTTCTCTTCCGGCCAGTGAAATCCTGCCGAGGCCTTTGGGTGCTTTTGGATGGAAGCCTGCGTTGTGGCCATGCAGATCATTCATCACGGCGCTCCAGACGGGCGCCGCTCCGGCGATGCCGCTCACATTCCACATGGAGGCCCCTGAAAAATTCCCCACCCAGACGCCGACTGTGTACCGGCTGGAATAACCGATGCACCAGTTATCCCGCATATCCTTGCTGGTGCCGGTTTTTACGGCCGTCCAGAAACGTGTGGCCAGCGGGTTTTCCAGACCGAACGTATCGCTGCGCGCATCGCGGTCCGCCAGAATATCCGACACAATGAAAGCCGTCTCCGGAGAAAATACTTTTTTCCGGGGACCGGCCGGTTGTCCGGGGTCCGGGGTCAGGCGCGCCTGGCGCCACACGCCCCCATTGGCCAGCGCCCGATAGGCATTGGTTAATTCCCAGAGGCTCATGTCGGCCGATCCCAGCGCCAGCGAGAGGCCGTAATAATCGCCCGACTCCTCAAGATGGCGAATACCCAGCTGCCGTAAAATATTCAAAAAAGATTCCGGGCCGACGAGCATGAGCGTCCGCACGGCCGGTACGTTGAGCGATGATGCCAGCGCAAGCCGTAGACTTACCGGGCCGCGAAAAGTCGAATCATAATTTCCCGGCTGATAAATGCCGCCGGGAATGGCAATATCCAGGGGGGAGTCATCCAGGACGGACGCGGCCGTGAGAATGCGCCGGTCGAGCGCCGTCGCGTAAAGAAACGGTTTGAGGGTTGAGCCGGTTTGCCTTGGCGCCTGAATGCCGTCAACAAAGGTTCCTGCCGACGGTTGGCTGCTGTAACTGACATAAGCCAGGACATCGCCCGTTTTATTATCCAGAACCAGCAGCGCGCCCTGGCTGACGTTCTGGTCAGCAAGCGCGTCCACCTGGCGTGCCAGTTGTTCCGCGGCGAATCTTTGCAGCCGGGCGGAAAGGGTGCATTGCAGATGGGTTCCGGCCGGCTGGTTTTTCAATAGCTGTCTGGCCAGATGCGGCGCCAGATTGGCACGCGGCTTTATGTGATCAATCCCCGGGTAAATTTCCTGAACTTTACCTAGTGCGATTGGCGCCGGTACGGGCCATTGCAGGCGCTGGTTCAGATGAAGCACTCTGGCTTCCAGCGCTTTGACGTTTGCATTGGGCGCACGGATGAGGGAAGCGAGAACCAGCGATTCCGGCTGGTTCAGACCATGAGGATTTTTTCCGAACAAGCCCTGCGACGCGGCGGCGATGCCCGTGTATTCACCACGGAAGGTCACCAGGTTCAGATAGGCTTCCAGAATTTCTTTTTTCGACCAGCGTTTTTCGATCTCGCGGGCCATCAATATTTGCGTTGTTTTTTGCTGCAGTGTCCGCTGCTTTGTTTTGATCGCAGTGTTCTTGTTTAAAAAAGAAGCCAGCTGCATGGTAATCGTGCTTGCTCCGCGCAAACCGGAGCCGGACAAAAATCCCAGCGCCGCCGCGCCGAACGCCTGGTAGTCAACACCGGCGTGGGAATAGAAGCGTTTGTCCTCGGAAAAGATGACGGCTTCTTTCAGAGACGGGGAAATATCGTCAAGCTTTGTCCAGTCCAGTCTCCGCCCCTGTTTGTCGGTGCGCAATTCATACAACAGCTCGCCATGCCGATCCAGAAGCAACGAATCCGACTTGACATGCGCTGTCCGTACTTCTTCAAACGATGGCAGAGCATAAGCATTGTCCGCCGGAAGAATGCCCAAAGCCAAAACCGCAAATAAGTATTTAAACAGATTATTCATCATTAACTTTCAGGACGCCGTCCTGTCAGACTGCATCATAACCAGGTTATGTCATTTCGAACGCAGGGAGAAATCCATGTCCCGAGCGTAGGGAGGGATCTTAAGATTCCTCATCCCACCGATGCGGGATTCGGAATGACATTATTTGCTATTGTGACAAAACTTACGTTGGGCCGAGTCTTTTGGACTCGACCATTCCCTGTAGCTGCATGCAGCGCCACGTTTTTTCCTTCAGTCTTCAGACTTCAGACTTGAACCTGACTACCTCTCCACCGTTACCGCTGCATTCGGCCACTCTCCCAGCATTTCCGGGAAATACATCGCTTCCACCCGGGTAGCGGGCAGCTGGAAAGTGCCGCTGGCATTGAGCCTGACCGTGTATTCGACGCGCCACTTCCCTTTGGGGACATATTCATAGTAGGCGCGAAACGCCTCAAACGTGCGTTCTTCAAACGCCGGCCAGACCCGGCCTTCATTCTTCTCACCGGCAGTCAGGATTTGTGAATCCCGGCCGAGGCCGCCGCCCAGTATGGTCGTTCCCGCCGGCACCGGATCATTTACCACTACCCAGGTCTGATCCGCCTGAGCCTCCAGATCAAGACGGACGCGCAGAACGTCGCCTTTTGTCCAGTGATTCGGCCGTTTCTGCGACACGGGAGAAATCGTTTTTGTAATCTTGTAGCCGCTGGAAAAAGGTTTGACAAGCGGTATCGCAGCTGTGCTTGTGACGGTCAGCCAGGGTTTACCGGCGCCTGCATGCGATATGCTGATTGGCGATTTTCTCTGAGGCCAGGCTAATCGTTCAGATCCGCCTTTGGGGTTGGTCTTCCAGTTGAGCGTCCTGCTTTGCTGGCCCAAAGTGGTGGCGGTTTGACCGGCCACCGGAACCGATTCAAAGGTTTTGGAGAATTTTTCCATTGCCAGAACGCCCCAGGCATTGGCCAGGGTCAAATCCCAATGGCCTTTCTTTTGCCTGGCCAGCGCGCCCTGTGCAAGCCTTGGCATATCTTCCTTCCAGGAGGGTTCATTCATCAGCGTGATCAGTGCGCGGACGGCATTGACGTCCACTGACACCATCAGCCACCAGAGAACATCCGATCTTTCCGTGGAAAACCCCATGGTCGTGCCCTGAAAATTCAGTCTGGAACGCAAAATCTGCTCGGCCTCTTTCACGCGCGCCGCGTTATCGCGAATGTCCGGGATATTGCGCAGGATATTGCGCCAGTCGATCACGGCCGAGGTCGGCCATAGATTCGGTTCGATGCTGATTGAGTCCAGCATGGCGACAGAGGCTTTTCCATCACGGGAGAGGGCTTCGATGGCCGATAGTTTGCGGATGCTCAAGTCCGCAGCAGGAAACCACGAAGAACAGGTGGCTTTTCCGGCAATAAAATGCGTGAGGCCGTTTTGCATTTTTTGTTTGGCATTTTCCGGAATGGGCCAACCCGCTTCATCGGCAATGGCCAGAATATAAGAGGTAAGCGTGGGAGAGCCGCATAAAAAACTCAACGGGAAGAATTTAATCAGTCCCGTATTGTCCAGATACGCGGGCAGTTTGCCCATAGTCTCCTTCCAGAGCGCTTCATCGCGAAGCGCCACGGCCACGGAGACTTTTTGTTCCATGCAGGAGTAAGAATACTTTTTCATATAATCCGTGACCCCGTCGAGTCCATCCGATATTTTCGGTTTCAGGGTCGTTTTCACGCCGCCCAGCCCCGGAATGGCAGAAGCCGGCCGCTCCACCTCCAACTGATAGGGTTTGTCGAGCTGGGTGATCGTGGCCTGATAGGTTCTTACGGGCGTGGCGGGAACAATGTTTTGCGTGACTCTGATCCGGTCGGTGGTGCCGGATTTTGCGTCTTTCGCGTCAATGGTCCATGTCATTTTTTCAATGCCGAAAGGCGCTGTTGTATTCCAGCCGATTTCCTTGGATTCCCCTGCGGCAAGCGTCGCGCCAAGCGGCATAATCTGCCATTTCATTTCGGCAACGGAAGCGGAAAGGGTAACATCCATGGGCTGTTCCGACGTGTTGCGAATGGTAAACCCGGCGAAGTATTTGTCCCCTTCGCGAACGACAGGAGAAAGGCCGGAAAGAACCATCAGGTCCTGGGTGGACCGGATCGATGTGTGTCCTGTTCCGAAATAACCCGCGCCGGCCGTGGCTACAGCCACAATACGGAAGCTGGTCAGCGAATCATTGAGCGGCACATCAATTGAGGCTTCGCCTCTAGCGTCCAGCGTGACGCGTCCCTTCCATGACAGCAGCGGGTCAAACATTTCGCGGGTGGGTTCGTGGCCGGAAGCCAGTCCTCCGCCACCCCCCTGCGCCAGGGCCTTGAGGCCGAAGTGACGTTTGCCCACAACCTGCATCTGTGCGGTCGCGGTTTTTACGCTGGTGCCGCGCCGTCCCATCATCGCCTGAAGCAGCTCCCAGCTGCGGTTGGGCATTAATTCCAAAAGTCCTTCATCAACTGCCGCCACCGCTACTTCACTGCCTGCAGGCGGCGCCTGGCCCTGTGCGGTCAGCGCTTTTATTTTTACTTTTACTTTGTCGCGGACCTTGTAGACTTTGGTATCCGTGGTGACGGACAATTTCAGTTCATGATTTTTCCAGCCGACGTTGATTTCGGCAATGCCGAGTTTATAGGCCGGTTTACCCAGGTCAACCTTGCTTCCGGGCTGGATGCCCGCCACACGCCCCCGCACGACAAGCGCTGAGACGAAGACATTGGGTGCGTAGGACGCTTTGACCGGCACCTCAATGATTGGATTATTCCCGGAGACGGGTTTAATCCAGGCATCCAGAATTCCTTCGCGCTCTATGGAAATCAGCGCGGTGGCCTCGCGAAACGGCATCCGCACCTGAAAGACCGCCTTTTCGCCCGGCTCGTAGCGCTTCTTTTCCGCGATCAGATCAATCCGGTCATGATCGCTTGCATCAAACCACCAGTCTTCCTTATCCGCCACCCAGATGTCCCGATTGGCGACGGTCTTGCGGCCGGTTTGGTCGGCGCTCTCCGCCTGTAGAATAACATTGCCCGAAACAGGGGATTTCGCTTCGCAAACAAGCAGGCCGCGCGCGCCGGTTTTCCCTTCGCAAATCAGGCCGATTTTTTTGATTTCGGTTATGTGCTCGTAGGCGTAAAAGCCGCCGATCAGCCTTTTCCGGTGGGAATAATTTTTCCTCTCCAGAATATCCACTTTTACTTTCGCGCCGGTTACGGGCGCGCCGGAAATATCGAGAACCGCAACCTGAAATTTAAGTTTTTCTCTGGAGGATGCCCAGGAATCCGGCTTGATGCCGATCAGATATTGTGAAGGCCACAGGGGGACGCGCGACGAGACTGTGGAAATTTCTCCATTGGGATCGGCAAATTCCATCTCGGCTGCCAGTTCGCGGGGAAGGTCTGCCTGCGGCAGCCGGTCGATGTTGACACGGAGCGATCCGGCCGCATCCAGAACAATATTCCGAAGGGGCAGCTTTACCGTTTTGCCACTGTCGCTTTCCTCGCTGTCGTCGGACGAATAGTCACCGCGCCTTTTCACGCCGCTGGTAATGCCGCCGTTGGCAAAAGTGAAATCATCATAACTCTCAAAAGATGAGAGGTGTTTGGGCCGGACTTCCGCGCGCATTTTAACCGGCAGATTTCCCGCGCCGCTGCCTGCCAGATATTGCACGCTCACGTCCAGTGCCGCTTCACGCGCTTTGATCAGAGGTTTGACGGGCGGTTTGATGGCGCCGCGCATCAGCGGAATCCGGTATTCCTCGACGCGGAAATTACCGGAAGAAAATGATTGCAGATGAATATCGTATCGGCCCAGCTTGGCTTCTTTAGGAATGGCCCAGGTAGTTTCGGCAACGCCTTTGGCGTCCCATTTCAGGGGGAATTCATATTTCTGCCCGCTGCCGGAATGCGTAATAGTGGCCTTGGCGGGCCAGCTGGTCTTCGGACTGAAACGGAAACCGGAGGAGGTATGTTCACGGAGGATATGCTTCATATGCACCGTGTCACCCGCGCGCAGGAGCGTCCGGTCGAAAACGGTATGGGCGATGGTCGGCGCGGGGTGAAATTCCTCAAGGAGCTGAAAGCGCCAGGGTTCAATACCCTGATCCCAGCTGGAATGCACAAAGGTCAAATCAGCGCCGCTTTGCGCCGTGATGAACAGGCCGCCCTGCAATCCCGACAGCTGGTAGCTTTCATCATAACGCCAGTCGTGGTTTTCATCTTCCTTAAAGGAGCAATAGGGCAACTTGTTTTCGTCGGTTAATTTGCGTTTAATGGAGGCGATGCCTGCGGAATCGGTTTTTCCCTGCCAGATAATCTTGTCCTGACAGTCCCGAATGGTTACATCCGCGCCCTTGACAGGTTGTGCGCTATCCAGCGTGGTGACCCACACCAGCGATGATTCACGGCCCTGCTTAAAATGAGCGGCCAGGTTGGTCACCAGCGCTGTTGTCTGAACACGCATGGGTAAATCTTTGTCCAGGAGCGCCTTGCCCAGCACGTGGCTTTCCAGTTCGACGACATAAAACCCGGGCCCCCCGAGAGGAACGCCGATGACCTCAAAGGCCTTGGCGCCGCCGGGCTTGGGGAGAGAAAAACTTTTAACTGCGGGGCTGCCGGTGAAGATGGATTGCGTACGCGATACCGTAGCGACTTTGCGAAGCCATGCCTGAAGATCTTTACCCCGGTCTGTCTTGATATTCATAATTTTTCCGGAGACGTCTCCCGCTGCATTAAGCGTTGACAGTTTGAGGGATGCTTCCAGATTGCGGACGGTGACAGGAAGCAGCGCGCCGGTTTTGGACTCCAGAATGCCGAAACGTCCGGAAAACTTTGCCAGCGGCGGGTAATCGCCGGTGCGGACCGCGAGCGGGAATTGATTGGCGTTGACCAGTTTTCGCGAGGCGTCATCTTTCAGGCCGGGCGGCAATTCCAGTGTGAATTTTGCGTTTTCGGGAAACGGTCCGGCGAATGTAACCGAATAGATGTATGCTTGATTTTGATCAAATTGCGCTTTCCAGACTGCTTTATTCGAAGCGGCGGCCAACTTCTTTCCCGTGGGTGCCGGCAGTGTTTTGGGATCGGATGCCCGCAAAATGATTTTACCGGCCTGCTCTTTCGAGAGCGGCGCAGTGAAATTAAGCGTCATCGGCAGGAAGGGAATGCAGCCCGCCTGTGGATTTTCCCGGTCACAGGAGAATTCCGCCATAAACTCTTTGCGCGTTTCATAGGTGAAAATCTGATCCTGCGAGGTGGCCACACCGGTTTTGGATTTTACCCCTTTGCCCCAGATGAGTCTGACAGCGGTATGGTTGGGAAATCGCTGTTTGCTCTGGATTAAAACAACAGGCGGTTCGGCGCCCGCGATTTTCCCGCGTTGCGCTCTTTTGTAAAAGGTTGCCGCCAGTATTTTTTCTCTGTCCTTCCCTTCGATCAAACGGATGCCGATCGCGCCTGCAATACCTTCGACGGAAAAGGATGCATGTTCCAGAACGGACCGGGTATCCGGTTCGGCGTCCAGTGTCAGAATAAAAATCTGTTCCTCATCGATGGTGTTGCCGTGATAGGGATTTGTCCGGATGATGGCGGGGCCGCCCGTGGAAAAAGTGAAAATCTTCTGTCCGCTAAGTTCAATGCCTGCAAGATTCTTCAGGCCCGGTTTCAGTGAAAATGTACAGGAAATGCCTGCGGGAAGATCCGCGTTGAAATCATAAATCCAGTTCTTGCCGTCCGCCCAGCGCCCGGCGCCCGGAGCGGGACAGGCGATATCAAAAGGGTCGGTCAGACTGCGCGGGTCGCCAAAAGGCACCATCTGTCCGGAAAAGCGGACGCTGACCTGGCGGATGCCTTTTACCGTTCCCTGAGGGCTGAAAAAATCCACGGCGGGTAGTTCACCGGCAAATCCCGAAAGATTTAAAAAAAAGGATAAGAAAAGAATTATCACGGCGGATAAGATACGTTTCATAACGTTTCTCCTTTTAAGAAAGGTCAAGGATCGAGTGACTGGGTGTTAAAACAGTCGAATAATACGTGAATCCGGCTTGACGGTCAACCTCTAATAAATGTTGAATGTGCGCAGGAGACTTCCAATCAGAAAAGATTTTTTCGTTCATGTCCGGCCCGGCACACGGCGCCGGGCTTGCCTCTTTGCACCGGCAATATTGATTTCCCCAAAAAATAATTCAGGAATTTGGCTGGAGATATGATATAGAACTTTGCATATTAACGTGATGAATTAGATTGTTTATTTAACATTTGAATAGAGGAGGTATTTTATGAAGTCGTTGCATAAAGCGGGAATTTCAATCGTCATCAGCATTATTCTTCTGTGCGCCGGCATCAGTTTTGCCCAAGAGAACAAGGACGGCAAAGTCGGTGTGTCGGAATGGACAAAGATTATCGAATCCAAGGTAACGAATCAGGTCGGCGACAAGGGATTGGTGAATTATGAGGATGGCTATATAGAATCTGTCGGTACCGGCGCTCCTCCGGAGCAGTATTACGGAAAGCCCCAGGCGCGTCCCATGGCGTTGAGGGCGGCGCAGGTTGACGCACTGAGAAATCTGCTGGAAACCGTGCAGGGTGTCCAGATTGATTCTAAAACAACCGTTAAAGACTTTGCCGTGGAGAGCGATGTCATCAATACGGCCATCAGCGGCATGGTGAAGGGCGCGCAGATTGTAAAGAAGGAATATTTGTCGGACGGAACAGTGGAAGTAACTGTGCGCATGCCCCTGTCCGGTGTGGCCAAAGCGGTTCTTCCTCAGGCCATTGCCGATGATAAAAAGCAGGACATGAAAGAGCATAAACCCGTGCCTTTTTCCAAGAAGTCCGCGCCAAGGGATGAAGTTTATACCGGTCTGGTAATCGATGGCCGGGGTCTTCAGGCCCGTCCGGCGATGTCTCCTAAAGTCTTTGATGAAAACGGCGCTGAAGTTTACGGAACCCTCATCGTCAAAAAGGACTACGCCATCCAACAGGGTATTTGCGGTTACGCCCGTGACCTGACCGCCGCGCAGAGTAACGCCAGAGTGACAAGCAGTCCGTTGACGGTCAAGGCCATCCGTGTGCAGGGCGCCGGAATGTCGGAATTCGTCATCAGTAATGAAGATGCCAAAAATATCCGTTCTGCAAAAGATAACCTGACCTTCCTGCAGAAATGCCGGGTGATGGTGGTTCTGGATTAATCATTTCATTCGCTCAGCGATAGGCACGCAGATATCTTTAAAGATATGATTTAAATCAACGAAGGCCGCTTCATCATTGGATGGAGCGGCCTTTTTGCGTGGATGCTGCTGATACCAAGTCGCATTCAAGTCATTGCGAACAGACCCTCGGTCTGCGGGGCAATTCATTTTTATGTCATATCGACCAACGGGAGATATCTTTATTATATGTTGGATTTCTTAAGATTCCTCATCCCGACTGTATCGGGATTCGGAATGACAATTGTTACAATTACGACACAGGCTGCAAGTCGGGAACGCTTGACCTGAAAGGTTATGACAGAAAGACATCTCTTACGCATTACATTAGTTCCATTTCCGAATTGCTGAAGCCGCTATCCGAACAGTATTTCAAAACATGCCGGAACCGGCGTTTCAAAATGCATGCGTTTGCCGGTGGCCGGGTGGAAAAATTCCAGAATCCCGGCATGCAGCCCCAGACGGCGGATCGGATTGGTTAATGCCCCGTATTTTTTATCACCGGCGATGCTGTGGCCGATGTCCTGAAGATGAACCCTTATCTGGTTTTTTCTGCCGGTTTCCAAAGCAACTTCCAGCAGTGAGTATCGCGCATTACTTTTCAAAACACGATATCGGGTAACCGCTTTTTGTCCGTTTTCCGCTGTGCCGGATGAATACATTTTCAATGATTTGTTTTCTTTAAGCGTAGAAACGATTTTGCCTTCCGCTTTATGGACATGGCCTTCAACTACGGCATAATATATCCGCTTCGTAACAACAGCATCCCAGTTATCCTGCAATTTCTGCTGAATTGCCTTATCCTTTGCAAACATCATGACGCCGGAGGTGTCACGATCAAGACGATGCACAACATAAAGCTGGGCGTCATTAGAAAATTTTTTAACATGACTTTTTAAAATACTGAAGGCTGTTTCACCGGTTTCTTTTTCGCTGGCGACCGAGAGGAGTCCCGCTGACTTTTCAATGACCATCAGATGTTCATCTTCATAGATCAGATTCATTTTCCGGAGCGTCGTGTTCTGTGACGCCTTCTTTTTCAGGACCATGACATCCATTCCCGGTTCGAGCTGATAATTAAACCAGGTGACGATCTGACTTGCGATCATGATCTGCTTTTGTTCAAGAAGCGCTTTTACGGATTTTCTGCTCCGGTCAGGAAATGATTCACAGAGAAATTCAAGCAGCTTGACCGGACGTGTGACGCGCAGCGTGGATTGGGTGTCTTTTTGATTTATTTTATTCATTGAAGTGATCCATCTTTTTTAACAGAGGGTCGTCTTTCATGAAGATGTTGGTGGTTTCCGTCTCGTCATCATAAACAAGAACGGCCCAACCGCTTTCCAGTTTTTGCTTTACCTGTTTGAATTTTGTTTCAGGGGAAGCCTCAATTGCCCCGTAATCAGTTCCATCTCTGGTAATAAATTCGTCGATTACACCCTTTAAGGCTTCAGCACTCAGCTGATCGACCGGTATTTTGTGGATGGCCATTTAAATCTGCTCCGAGGTTGTTGCTGATCCTTGTACGCCATGGCGTCAAACGTCGCGCCTTATGCGGGTGTGCGGATGGTATCATTTCCGCAAGTCATTCTGTTTAAGCCGCCCGGTGTTCCCGTCCGGTCTTTTCCAGGTAGTATTCGTAATGGCCGTTGTAGATCCGCATCTCGCCGTGATCAATTTCAAAAACGCGGTTAATGAGGCAGCGCAGAAAGTGGCGGTCGTGGCTGACCAAGACGACGGTGCCGGTAAAGTTTTGCAGCGCGGCAAGCAGCGTTTCACGTGACTGGATATCAAGATGATTGGTCGGCTCATCCAGGATCAACAGGTTAATCGGCTGCACCAGCATGGTTGCCAGAACCACGCGGCTTTTTTCTCCGCCGGACAATTTGTCGATCCGCTTGTAAATATCATCCCCGTGAAACAGGAAAGCAGCGCAAAGGTTGCGCAGGGTGCCCAGATGCGCCTGGGGCATGGCATCCTGTACGGTTTCGAGCACGGTTTTCTGCGGCTGCAGGATATCCATGGCATGCTGACTGAAATAGCCGGGATAAACGTTGGCGCCCAGATTCAAACTGCCGGATGAAGGCGCGGCCTGACCGGCCAGCACTTTTAAGAAGGTAGACTTGCCTGCGCCGTTGACACCCACGACGGCGATTTTATCCTGCCTTCGGATCATGCCGCTGACGCCGCCAAAAACCGATTTTTCGCCTCCGTCGGGGCGGGGCCATACTTTGCCAAGCCCGTCGAGCTTGACCACATCATCGCCGCTGCGCGGAGGCTCGGCAAATTCAAATTTGATGCTGCGCTGTTCGGGCGGGATTTCGATGCGCTCGATTTTATCAATCTTCTTGATGCGCGACTGCACCTGCGACGCGTGTGAGGCCCGCGCGGCAAAACGGGCGATGAAATCTTCTTCCTTGGCCAGCATTTCCTGCTGGCGGCGGTGGCTGGCCAGAAGCTGTTCGCGCCTTATTTCCCGTTCACGCAGATAAAAGTCGTAATTGCCGCTGTAAGTTGTGATGGTGCGGTTGGCTACTTCAATAATGCGGGTGACGACCCGGTTCATAAATTCGCGGTCGTGGCTGGTCATCAAGAGCGCGCCCTTAAATGACGTGGAGAGCCATTCCTCCAGCCAGATGATTGATTCCACATCCAGATGGTTGGTGGGTTCATCCAGTAAAAGGACATCGGGATTGATGGAAAGAATTTTGGCCAGCGCGATGCGCATCTTCCAGCCGCCGCTGAATGTTTCCACGGGGTGATGGTAGTCGTCGGGGCCGATGCCCAGGCCGGTCAGGATGGTTTGCGCGCGGCTTTCCAGATCGTAACCGTCGCGATGCTCAAATTCGGCCTGAATGTTCCCATAGCGTTCCAAGAGGCCGGCCATGTCTTCTTCGCTTTGCGGTTCGCACATGGCCGCTTCCATCTCCTGAATTTGGACACCCAGTTTCACGACATCTTCCGAAGCGGAGATGACTTCCTCAAGCGCCGAGCGGCCGGACATGGCGCCGACATCCTGTGAAAAATAGCCGCAAACGGTATTGCGGGCTTTGGTGATTTCGCCTTCGTCAAACTCTTCTTCGCCCATGATCAGGCGGAAAATGCTGGTTTTGCCCGCGCCGTTGGGGCCAACCAGGCCCGAGCGTGAGCCGGGCAGTATCTGAAAACTGGCATTTCGAAACAGGATCTGCGGACCGTGTTGTTTGGAAATGCCGCTGAAATGAATCATATTGTGCGACCCTCTTTTTTAAGTGGCGGATGGGTAACATATCCCTGATGGCGCTGCAAGGAGATTTAATCCCGCTGTTGCGGGACGAGTGTTAATTCGCCGCAGCTTGCTGTGATATAAAGACGTTCATCCCTACCTCGACCGCTTGCTGCACGGTGGTTGATCCATGCTGATATTGCAGCATTTCTTGAACGGGCGCTCGAGTGGACTGTTGTTTAACCTATTGACGGAATGTGCTACGATGCAAATATTGGTATAAAGTGTGTTTACGGAAAGGTGCGAATTCAATGAAATCATTCTGGTTATGTTTTGTGCCGCTGTTTGTGGCCGTTGACGCCATAGGACTTTTGCCGCTCTTTATTAATTTGACCGAAGGCATTGAAAAAAAGCAAATTCGAAAAATTATCATTCAATCGATGATCACGGCACTGGTGG
Organism: Deltaproteobacteria bacterium HGW-Deltaproteobacteria-6; assembly: GCA_002840435.1. Taxonomy (NCBI): domain Bacteria; class Deltaproteobacteria; species Deltaproteobacteria bacterium HGW-Deltaproteobacteria-6. Next base: position 102,249 of record PHAT01000009.1, on the reverse strand, counting down.
TGGCTATTGTTTTCATCGCCGTGGGTACGGCTATTTTCCGGCTTCTGAATATTACTGTTGCTGATTTTATGATCGCGGGCGGCACGCTTCTTTTTGTTATTTCCATCCGTGATATCCTTGCCGGCGAGAAAAAAATCAATATTGTCGATCTGGACAGTGTCGGGGCCGTGCCGATCGGCGTTCCCCTGATTACGGGCCCCGCCGTACTGACTACGTCCCTGCTGCTGATTAATGAGCACAGCGCGGTGATTACATCGCTTGCTATTGCCGCCAACATTTTAATTGTGGGCGTCATGTTTTTCATGGCGCCGTTGATTAACCGGGTGCTGGGCAAAACCGGTTCAAAAGCCATATCCAAAATCATCAGCCTGCTTCTGGCAGCCATCGGCGTGATGATTGTCCGCAGAGGCATCGCCATGTTTATCGCCGGGGGAATTCAGTCTTAACTCATGTGCCCGCGCAACGTTGACAGGACGATGTTTTGCGGACGCAAACCCGTGCGCTGCGGCGGAAAAATTTCCGCCGCTTTCATCTGTGATATGTTTATTTTCCGCGTCCGGCGAGGCTGTGATCCTGTAAAATTATATTAACCGGGCGTATACTTGAACGACACCCGCATTTTTACGCGATATTCCACCACTTTGTTTTTATCAACCCGCATATCCAGTTCCTTGATTTCCGCAATCCGGATGTCTTTAAGGCTCTTTGCCGCCGTTTCCACGGCTTTTTTAGCCGCGTCTTCCCATGACTTTTCACTGCCCCCGATAATCTCAATGACTTTATAAATGCTGCTCATCATCTTTCTCCTTTCTCTTTAGCGGGTTGAAAGTCTCTAAACGTTGCACACCGGTCTTCTCGGCCGGCAATAATGGATAAAGCAGGGCCTTTCCTCAGAAATGTTTATGCCGTAAGTCCGTTATCCGCAATGAAAAGGCGATGTAAGAGCGACGGCGATGAAAACAAATGTGAAATGTTCAAAGAAATGTCAGTGACGAAAATGCTGTGTGAAAATTATCTGTAACCGGTGGCTGCCAGCATAAGGCGGCGCAGGAGAATTGAGGGGAAGTGGTGTCAATATTGATCAGATCTTGCGGTAATTATACCTCTTTTAAGAGAAACGTCAAACAGGGAATAAAAACCGGCCTGCTGCTTGCGGTGAACCGGTTTTTATTGAGGAATCCTGTGAATCTTTCCCTATCGAACGGCCTAATGCCCGCAGGAAGAACAGTTTGATGAGGAGCAGGAAGAGCAACCGGAACTGCTGGGGGCGCTGCTGCTCACGGAACCGCCGGAACGAAGGGCCCCATACTTGCCTTTTCCGACTCTGGAGATTATTTTGCTGGTTTTCTTTGATTTGCACTTCGGACAGACGGCTTTCGGTTTTTCGCTCAAGCTCAGCGTAACCACTTCGAATTGTTTTTTGCATTTATCGCATTGATATTCGTAAATCGGCATAACATTACATCCTTGCATGTATTTGATTTAATCTAGAGATTATAACGGAAAATGTCAAGACCTGTCAGGCGATTCCCACGGAAATTGTCCACTGGAGTCTTGATCATCTATTTTTGCGCTTTTACGATAACATAGGGGCAAGTGGCCACCCGTTGACATTCAACATGGCGAAAACCCGCTTCGTGAACGGCGGCGGCCAATGTTGATTCCGAATAGCTCTGTCCGAAAACGACATGACGCAACCCCCAGAAAAGAAGTCTGTCGGGTATAAACCAGACTCTGAACCGGCTGAGAAACTGCCGGAGAGCGTCATCTGTCGCCCCCTGATCGGTCTCCGAGATGATCAGCTGGCCGCCGGGTTTGAGAACGCGGTGGATTTCCCTCAGACCCTGAAGAGCGTCCGGCCAGTGCTTGATGGATCCGACGCTGACAGCGGCGTCAAAGAGATCATCCTGAAAACCGATATTCATTACATTGATCCGGCTGAAAGAACAATTCACGATTTTCATTTGCTGGCGGTGTTTTTCCGCTTCACGAACCTGCATAAAAGAATAATCGATTCCCGTAATCATGGCCCGGGGATTTTTCACGGCCAGCATGAAGGAAATATAACCCCGGCCTGAACCCGCATCGAGAATACGGGCATTTCCCTGAATCTGCAGCTCCTGGGTGATATGGGCATACAGCTCGACAACGGCGTTATAAATCCGCCGGTTGTATATGGACCCCATCACATCCCAAACCAGGCGTGAATCGCGAATATGAGTAAACAGCTTGATAATCCAGGAAGGTTGCCTTGTGGTCATCGGGGAGCTCCATCTTGCGTGATTGATTGCGGAATATTTAAATATGCGGTCATTCCATGCCCTTTTTAAGTTTTGCTGGCGGACGCTATCATGAAAGTGAAAACGCCGTCAAGCACAGGCCGCGATGACAAAAAAAGCAATGATGCAAGGTCTCAGGACATTTTGATGGCGACGGCTCCCGCCACAATCATGATAATGGACAGAATCCTCACCGGAGTAACCCGTTCCTTCAGGATCAGGACGGAAAAAATGGTGCCGAAGAGAATGGACGCCTCACGCAGCGCGGCCACCAGCGCAACCGGTGCGTAAGTCATGGCCCAGAGGGCTATGCCGTAAGAGGCAAAAGTAAACGAGCCGCCGATCAGGCTTTTCTTCCAGTTCTTAATGATCCGGACGAAAACCTGGCGTCCTTCCATCACCGGCATGGCCACCAGAAAAAATAAGGCCAGCAGAGAGAGCATCCAGCCGGTATAGCTGAAGGCGTGTCCGGAAAGCCGCGCGCCCCGGGCATCCACCAGAGTGTAGATCACGATGATCGCCGCCTCCCCGATGGCCAGCAGAACGGGCGCGGCCTTGAATTTTTCAGATAAACGGAAATCCGCCATCAGCGTTAAGGCTCCGGCGGACACCAGCGCGACACCCATCCATCCCGCGGGAGACAATGACTCCTGAAACAAGACGGAAGCGGCAAGAGCTGTCAATACGGGCGGCAGGCCGCGCATGAGCGGATAAACCAGACTCATGTCTCCTTTTTTATAGGCCGCAAGCAACACGCCGAAATAAAAAATGTGAATGACAACGGAAGCCCCGAGATAAGGCCAGCTCGCGGCAAGCGGCAGAGGAACAAACGGCAGGAACACCACTCCGATGACGGCGCTTCCCGCAATAATCAATATCGTGTTCGATGAATTGCCCGACTCTGCTTTAATCAGGACATTCCAGCCGGCGTGCAGGGCGGCCGCCAAAAGAATAAGTAGAACAATGCTCCACTGCAATTTAGTTTGCTCCCCGGCTGATTAAGATGACTGATCCAATGAAACAGCGTGGAATACCTTTAAGCCATCATGTTTTCTTTTTCAATCAAATTAATGGCGTCTTTTTTTTGTTAAACTGTATGCCTGCGCGTAATATGTGCCAAATCCCAGTACTTTTCTTTTCCGGATTATTTTAAAGCAGTTATTGACCAGTTCATTTTCAAGCAAAGCCAGACTGAAATCTGATTCAGGATGCCCGTAATGAAAAAACCTGTCGCAATATCCGATGATATTTTTATCCGGTTCTTCAATGAACAATTTGCCGCCGTTCGTGAGAACCCTCCGGCATTCTTTAATCACTTCGCGCCATCGGGGTATGTGATGGAGGATTCCGAAGATCGCAATAATGTCCCGGCTATGGGAAGGAATTTCATTCATGTCCGCGGCATCCATCGTCTTGAATGCATATTCGGAAAGATGCCATTGTCCGGTAAGCGCTATTTGCTCCGGCATCAGATCGACACCGAGATAAGACTTTGGCTGTAAGGTTGAAAGCAGTATCGTGCCATAGCCTGAACCGCAGCCGATCTCCAGAATGTTTTTGTGTTTGTCCACTAATCCCAGCGACCTGAAATTCCGGAATTCCACGTGTTTCTGAAAAAACCGGCGCACGGGATTATTCATGGCTTTAAATTCAATGTCACTTAATCTCATGATGCAGCCTCCCTGTATCAAAAATATCGATGAACCTGTGTCATGTATTCACGATAATGATTGCCGTATCTTGCATTCAAAAAGGCTTCTTCCTGGCGGATCTGAAAATGAAAGCCGCAGGCCATCCCGATAAAACACAAAAGGAAAAACAGGTTGCTGCAGATCAGGAACGTGCCTAGAAAATACATGTCCATGGAAAGAAAGATCGGGTTGCGCGACACTGAAAAAACACCGGTGGTGATTAACCCGCCCGGCGCCACAGTGTCAATGCCGATGCGCCACGAGGTTTTGAAGGAGACCAGCGAACCGATAAACAGGAGTATGCCGGCGCTGATCATGAAGACTCCGGCGGATTGCACGAGTGCGCCGGTGAAAAACGGTTTTGTCACCAGGTCCGGAAGAAACTGAACTTTCAAGTTGAGTGAGTGGATAAAAATCTGCAGGAGCCACAGCGGGAAAAATATCAGAAAACTTTTTTCCAGAAGGGCAGGGAATCCTTTTTTTCCACTGCCCAGTCTGATGACTTCGGTGCCCTTTCTTTTCAACCAGAAAGTCCTTCCGAAGAATATCGAAAGGAAAACCATGAGCGAACCCATCTGAAAATAATCAACGTAATTCATAGGACCCTCCAGTTATTTAGTTAGTATAAACTAACTATTAATGCAAAAAAATTTATTTGTTCGCGACCACCTTATTTAAAAGAGAGACCAGTGCTTTAAGATCCTTTTCGTCCAGACGGCTGATGAAAAGACCGGCGATCCTTTGATGGGTTTCGTTATGCATCTTGACCAGCTTTTTTCCTTTTGCGGAAAGATGGACATGAAACGAACGCCGGTCTTCATCAGACTGGCATTTCTCGACATATCCTTTATCCGTGAGTTTATCCACAATCGCCGTGACGGACGGCTTGCTCAGCTTTAACGTTCTGGCAATCTCACCTAATGTGGGATGTCCCAGATGGCTGATTGCATCGATATACGCAATCTGACGTGCGGTAAAACCCTCCTCGGCGTATTGCTGGATAAACTGGATTTCCCAGTCGCCGATCAGTTTGGTGATGATTTCAATCAACTCTACCAGGGAATAAGGCATAAACCCTCTCTGTAATTAGTTAGCGTGAACTAAATATATGGCTGATTGGATATTGTCAAGAAAAAAATCATCAGATCTTTATTATCGGTTATTTCCGGAATGAGACAATGCTTTCCTACGCTTTTAAAAGATGCTAAAATTAAATCGTTGATCAGGCTTGGGGGGTATGATGGATGCAATAGTGATCGGGTCAGGTTACGCCGGGATGAGCGCCGCGGCGCTTCTGGCCCATGCCGGGAAGAAAGTCCTTGTTCTGGAAGCATCGGGTGTGATCGGCGGGAGGGCTCACGCCTCGCGGGACGAGAAAGGCTATATCCGCGAATACGGAGCGCATTCACACCGGCTTGGGCATCTGGGCATCGCCAATGAGGTGTTCAAAAGACTCGGTGAAGGAATTGATTTTTTGCCCGGGGTGAAAGACGCCAAACTGATCTTCAAAAACAAGCTGTGGGAAAGGCCGGAAGGCCCCATGGGCTTTTTGAAAACGCCCATGCTGTCCTTTCGGGCAAGGCTTGCGCTTCTGGCATTGCTTTCCCGAATCAAGAAGGCCGATCCCGCCAGGTGGTATGACAAAACCCTGATCGAATTTTATAAAACGTCATTTCAGCATCCCGAGGTTGAATCCTTTTTGCCCTTTCTGGGCATGACCATTATGTGCCCCGATCCTCATAAGGTCAGCGCCGGCGAAGTGATTGATTTTCTGCAAAGGGCGCTTGCAGCAGGCGTTGGCGTGGGCGAGCCCCGGGGCGGCTCTCTGCGAATATTCACCACACTGAGGAAATACATTACGCAAAACGGCCGGATTCATCTGCATGAAAAAGCTGAAAAAATTATGGTCGAGAACGGATTGGCGACGGGCGTTAAAACGGGCAAGGCGACCTACCGGGCCGACCACATCATCTTTGCCGCCCGGTTGCCGCTGGTTCTTGAACTGATCGACCATTCACTCCTGCCTGCGGCCACCCTGGATTATGCAAAAAATATTGAAAGCAGCGCCGGCTTTATCATCGATTTTATAACAGACAAGCCGGTAACCCATATCCGCTCGGGCATTCTGGGGGTCGATGTCCCGATCTGGGCGCGCTTTCAGTCCAGCGCCGACAGCTCGTTTACGCCTCGCGGCAAATACCTGTCCACCTGGGGAATCATGCTGCCATGGCATTTTGACGGCGATCATCACGCGGTGAGGGAGGCGGAAGAGAAACTGAAAAATACCATATCGGCTGTCTTTCCGAATTTTCTGCCGATGGTTGTCGAGCAAAGAAAGATCGTTGCGACGGTGATGAACGGCAATGTTCTGACGCCGGCCCAGTCCAGGCCCCGCCGGCCGGACATCCAGTGTCCTGCCATACGGGCGCTTTATTTTATCGGAGACACGGTTAGAGGCGACGGCTGTTCCGGCGACATCAGTTTTTCCTCAGCAATGAAAGCCGTGGATATCATCCTGGGGACTGGGCAAAGACAATCATGAATCCGGAAACTATTGCAAAAACACTGATCCAGGCGTTAACCGCATTCGAAGCGGGGCTGCGCAGACTGAACCCCGTGGTCCTGTCTGAAATCAGAGAGGGGCTTCTTGTTTATCTTGAACCGCTTGCCGGGGCGCGACAACTTCTTGTTGCCGCCGATAAAGCTTCCGTGGATGAGAATGTATTAAATGCGCTTTTGCGCACCTGTGATTTTACGATCGGCGCCGTCAGAAAGTTTGCCGATGAGGAAGACCTGCAGGCCGCTTACATATCAGCCCTGCGGGCGTCACGAAAATACTGCCGCGCGCTGGAGGCGCTGTTTCCCCTTTGCGCCGTATTGCCTGAAGTGAACCGGTACTTTCTGGAAGACAAAAACAGCCCGCTTTCACAACCCGGGCTGAAAGCCGAAAATGCCGATGCCGGTCTTTTTCATATCGGTTCTGACCGGGACTTGCATGCCCGGGGCGGCTATTCTCTCTATATTCCGGAAACCTGCACGCCGGGGCGCTCCTGGCCGCTTGTTGTGGCCCTCCATGGCGGATACGGCCATGGACGGGATTTCATCTGGACATGGCTCCGCTTTGCCCGCAGCAGAGGGTTTGTTCTTTTCGCGCCCACCTCGCAGGCCATGACCTGGTCAATCACCAATGTGAAAGTCGATAAACAGGTGTTGGATCGTCATCTGGAACAAGTCAGTTCTCGCGTCCCAATTGACCGGTCCCGCATGCTCCTTACCGGAATGTCCGACGGCGGAACTTATGCTCTTGCCCTGGGAATCTCCGGGAACAGTTCCTATCCGGCCATTGCTCCCGTTTCCTGCGCGCTGCCCCCGGTGGATTTACGATATGCGAAAGGAAAACGTATCCTGTGGGTGCATGGCGCGCAGGACTGGATTTTTCCGGTGAACTGGGCGGTTCAGGCCAGCCGGATTTTGCAGCAGGCCGGGGCTGATATCAAACTGAAGGTTATCGAGGATCTCTCGCATACTTATCCGCAGGAGGCGAATGAGATGATTCTGAATTGGTTTGGAACAGGCGGTATCCGTTAGCAGGGCATCCCGGAGACCTGTCCGGGGCTGGGGAAAGCTGTGTTCTAGAATGTGATCGATTTCTGGACGCTCGCAATGTATTGTCTGACCTTGTCCATACAGTTGCTGTCTGTCTGATTGTCTATGGTGTTGAATGCAGCGCCGATGCTCAGGCAGTTGCTTTCCTGCTGAATATTCTTCGTCGTGGCCGTCAGGGTTACCGTTTCGCTGATCTCGCTTCCCATATCCGCAGTGATTGTGATGGCACAGCCAATGGCATACAGGGATGAAGGCGCGTGGGCAACGTCGGAGATGATCAGGCGGCATCCGGACAGGCTGATGTCCTGGATGCTGATGGGCAGGGAAATACCGTCGACCGTGACCTGTCCGTTTAGAATGCACGACAATCGTTTTTGCCCCCGTAAATTGATTTCTTCCGCTGATTCCGGATAAGACAGGATCAGCAGAGGGAACGGCGCCTTGATGAGTCCGATCATCGTGCAGCGGAAACCATAGATCATCCCTTCGTGAAGGTAAGTGACGATGGTGCGGTTTTTTTTGAACAGGCCGGTTTCAATGCCGCCAAGGGCGGGGGGGCGGATAATGAGGAACTTGCCGCGCTCAAAGCCGATGATGGATGTTTTTGCCGAACCGATATTTTCGAACTGAACATTGAGCGAGGTTCCGAATTCCAGCCCTCTGCAGACTTCCCTTGTTTTTTTGTAATTCATAGGCGTCATGCTTCCCTGCGGTTGATCCGTAGATCCTTGATCAGCGTATCTATAAAGAGTAAAGACCCGGATGTCAACCTGCAATCGTCTGTCAGACGACGGACTTTGGCCCGCAGGATGACGTCGTTAATTTTCCGTGCCCCGGACGGTAAAAATCATAAGGGTTTTCCGAAAAGCAGCCGGAGCATATTGACGATCATCTTTTTTCTGCCAGCTCTTTCCATCAGGATGCTTAAATAGAGCATCTCCGTGTTCATCGGCGGTACAGTTACCTTGTCTTTCTTGATCAGTCTTGCGGCTCCGGGCTTGCAGCGGGTGGCGCACAGGCCGCAACCGATGCACCGGTCCAAATCCACCCGGAAGATTTTATCCTCGGGAATGACGGCCTCCATGGGACATCGTTTCACGCAGACGCCGCATCCCGTGCAGGCGGCGGCATCGATGCAGCTGTAATAATTTGTCGCAAAAAAACGGGCGGGACGGGGCTGTTTTTTGGCGGTGGTTAAAACGCCGCAGCAGCAGCCGCAGCAAATGCAGATGCAGTTGGGCTTTTTGGAATTTCCGGGCTGCAGCACCATCCCTTTTTTTTCAGCCATGTCCAGTATGGCGAGGCATTCCTCCCGGGAAATCTTTCTGGCCCGGCCGCGCGCCGCGTAGCTTTCCGATCCGATCAGCAGGCAGACTTCAAAATTATCCGTTTGTTTGCAGGGCTTTCCGATCAGGGCCTCGCCCTGTTTACAGACACAGTTGGTCACATGAAGCGTTTCTGTGGTGTGCGTGATGAAGTGACGCATGTTGTCATAAGTATCAACGATATATTCCGGAACAATCGCCTGCAGATGCGGACTGGTGCGCAGCTGGGGCAGGGATGAGCGAAAAAATTCCGCGTCGAAAGCTTCATCAAAGTAGCGGTGCATCATTTCCACCAGTGTGGGGGTGAGATCGTTGACATGATATTCGAACATGCCGATGGCCAGCATGGCAATGCCGTAGCGCGGCGGGCCGCCGGTGTTTTCCGATCGCCTGATGACGCCTTTCCGGAACATGCCATCGAGTGTTGCCGACAGATCATCATAGGACATTTCCACATGGAACTTATTGCTGAGCCTTTTGCGGATGGAAGAGACGGGGATGGATCGGAGCGTCAGGCACAAAGCAACCTTTGCCTGAAGCGGTGTGAAAAAATATTTCAGAATGTCAATTTCCACGCCGCTTTTGGTTGAAGGATAGCCGATCGGATAGCGGTCCATTTGAACTTGAAGCTGTCTGTATACGGGGTCGCAGGTCAGCATGAAAATATTATGATATCCATTGGCAGTTATTCGTCTTCCGTTTTCCGCTTTTCATGCCGAACGGTCCAGTTCCTTTCGTATGGTTATGCCCAGCTTCTCCATGATATAAGGTTTTCTCAGATAAGCGCCGGCGCCGAGCGCCTGCGCGGTTTGTACGCGATTTGACTCTGAAAAGCCGCTGACGATAATGGCTTTCTGTTTCGGATGGATTTCAAGAATTTTTATATACGTATCCAACCCGTCCATGCCCGGATCCATTATCATATCAAGAACAATCAGGTCAACCCGGCGGGATTTCAGATATTCGACGGCTTCCTCGCCGCTGGCCACCGCGGCAACCCGGTAGTTCAGATTTCCCAGAAGTGTGGAAGCCAGTTCTCTTTGCTCCTTGATATCATCCACGACAAGAATAGATTCATCCTTGCCGATATAGTCGGACAAAGGAATGGCGGCCGATGATTCGGGCAGTTCCTCCCTGGTGACCGGGAAGTACAGGATCATGGCTGTTCCCTTGTTCTTCTTGCTTTCAACGTCGATATATCCTTTATGATCCTTGATGGTGCCCCAGGCGACGGCCAGTCCCAGGCCGGTTCCGCTTCGTCCCATGACTTTTTTCGTGTAGAAGGGTTCGAAGATGTGTTTCAGGTCTTCATCAGCGATGCCTTCACCGGTGTCGGAAACAGTCAGTGCAACATAATCGCCTTCGCGGACGTCATCATATCCATGGACCGGCGCGTCCAGATTTCTGTTTTCCGTCGTCACGGTTAACCGGCCCCCGTTGGGCATGGCTTCTACTGCGTTGGTCAGAAGGTTCATGAACGTTTTGGAAACGTGGGACGTGGAACCTTTGATATTCAGCAGGTCCGGGGCCAGATTGAACTCCATGCGGATCAAGGGATTGGACGTCTGAAGGTTTTCAAATTCCGGCGTTTTCCGGAAATCGGTGATGATGGCATTAAGATTAACAACGCTTTCCGCATGGACGCCTCTGCGGGCCAGTGTCAGAAGGTCCTGAACAATCGCCGCCGCCCGGACGCCGGCCTGCATCATTTTTTCGACATGTTTGTGCAAAGGGCTGTCCTGCGGGAGATTGACCAAAATAAGATCTGCATAGCCGACAAGGATGCCGAGGATATTATTGAGGTCGTGGGCGACGCCGCCGGCCAGCGTTCCGATGGCTTCCATCTTTTCCACCTGCTGCAGACGCTGCTGCAAACGCAGCCGTTCTTCTTCGGCTTTTCTGTGCTCGGTGATGTCTAGTTCGATGCCGTCCCATATAACACTCCCGTCCGGATATTTACGGGGTGATGATATAAAGCGGCGCCAGCGGATATCGCCTGTGGGAAGCCGGATGGGCAGATCGCATTCCAGTTTTGCCATGGTTTTATAAGCCCTGGCTTCGGCTTCCAGAAGTTGAGCGCGATACGCCTCATCGACCTGATCATAGATAAGAGAGGCGTTTTGTTTTACGTCATCCGCTTTCAGGCCATGGAGCCACTCCACGGCAGGGCTCACGTAGGAGAACAATCGCTGTTGCCCGTTTTTGCCGCTGTTGATCTGATAAACCATCCCGTCGGCAATATTCTCGCTTAAGCTGCGCATCTGTTCTTCACTTTCGCGCAGGGCCTCCTCGGACTGCCTGCGTTCCGTAATATCTTCCAGGTAGGCGATGATCAGATCCGGTGGAACATATGAAAATGTGACAATCATGATTCGCGCATGCCGGAAATATTCGGAGCGCAGTTCTTTCTGCACGACTGCCTGGTCCGTATAACAGCGATTCATGTAACCCAGAATGTCGGGTCTGTTTTGATACATTTCCCGGGCTTTCATGTTCACAAACTTTGCGGCGTCACCTCTGGTCAGAACGTTGGCGGCGATGTTAAAATCCTTCAGAATAAAGGTGTCTCCCATTTTTTGCCACGTGAAGGTGGGAACGGGATTTTTCTGATACTGCATCCGGAAGCGGGCTTCGCTTTCGCGCAGGGCCTCCTCTGCCTGTTTGCGATCCGTGATGTCGATGAGTGAGGCGATGCTTTTTCGAGTTCCGGGTATCAGATTGATGTTGAGCAGCGTGTCCCGGAGTTCACCCGATTTTAATCTAAAACGAAATTCATAGCTGTTGATCGCCTTTTCGGGAGATTCCCGCCTTAACCGGTGTTGAGCAATCATCCGCTGGAGGTCTTTTTCGTAAACGAACTCCGTCCACTTTTTTCTTTGTTCGATTTCCTCCCGCGTATAGCCGGTTCGGCATGCGAATTCCTGATTGGCCAGGCTGATGGTCGTATCATCTTCGATGATGATCACGGCCGTGCCGGAATGTTCAAACAGGACGCGCATCTGCTGCTCCCTGTCCTGCAATTGTGTCTCCATGCGCTTGCGTTCGGTGATGTCTTTGGAAGAGCATATTGCCGAAACGGTATCCCCTTTTGCATTCTTGATCGGAGTGATCGTCGTTACATAATACCGGTCGCCGTCCGGCCGCGGAACGCGCACCTCGATAACCTTTTCCACTCCCGTGCGGAAGACCTGGCTAAGCGGGATGAAACGCTTGTCCGCTTCCTCCCTGGGAAAAACATCCCAGATGGTTTTGCCGATGATGTCCTCTACCGGTTTGCCGACGCCCAGGGCAAAAGCTTTGTTGACAAATGTGTATTGTCCTGCCGGGGTGAAGGAAAAAGTAGGGTCGGGTGATTCAGAAAGAAGAATCCGATATTTATTTTCGCTTTCCCGCAGGATTTCGCGGCTGCGAATGAGATCGGCTTCCTTTTCCTCCATCTCCCTGATTTTTTCTTTTAAAGCGGATATTTCGTCGTTCAATTCTTGATTAGTTTTTTCATGTTTGTTCATTGATGCACTCATGAATTTGCTGTTTAAATGAATCAGTGGCGGATCTTACGGCTGGTTTAATGTATCAAATCATTTTTTATTATTCAATGAGTTAATTGCAGCAGGGAGAAGGGGTGAAGATGTTTATTGACGCCAGGCAGGCCATGGGGGTATATTAAGACTATAAGGTCAGGGTAAAAATGAGAATGCCGGATTTGTCAGGAACAGATATTGGTGCGGTTGCATGAACGTGAAGACAATACCTGCCGATGCTACGACCGTGATGCTTTTGAGGCCCTGTCGGGACAGGGGTTTGAAGGACATCGAGGTTCTGCTGGTGCTGAGGAATAGAAAGAGCAGCTTTGTGCCGGGCTATCATGTATTTCCCGGCGGCAGTCTTGATCCTGAAGATTACCAGCCCGGGATAGAACGATTCATCAGGGGCATCGACAGAAACCAGGCCGCCCGAATCCTGACGGACATGTCACAGTCCGAAAAAGCTCTGGGCGCCTGGGTCGCGGGCATTCGCGAGACATTTGAAGAAGTGGGGCTGCTGATGGCCAGGAAAAAAGACGGCACGCCGGTCAACATCTCGACCCAGGAAGAATGCCAAAAGTTCGAAAATTACCGGCGGCTGCTCAACGCGGGAGAAATAAAATTTTCTGAGATGCTGGAAGCGGAAAATCTCTTTCTTCCGGGGGATGCTCTTCACTATTTTTCCCACTGGATTACGCCGGAATTATTTCCCCTGCGTTATGATGTCCGTTTTTTTCTGGCGGAGGCCCCGGGCGGGCAGCCGGTTGCCCACGACGGCGTGGAACTGACGGACCATGTCTGGCTCAGGCCTTCCGCGGCGCTTAAGGATTACGAGGCAGGCAGGATGGACATGGTTCTGCCCCAGATCATCACGCTTCAGGAACTTTCCCGTTTTAAAACGATTGAGGAAGCCCTCGCGGCGGCAAGGAAACGCCATGTTCCCGCCACGCTGACCAGGATCGTGAAGATTGACGGCAGGGACGTGGAAGTCATGCCCGACGGGACTGTTTTTGAAAACCGTCCGCCCGTTTATCCGTGATTTCCGGATGGATAAACGCAGGCAACTCATTGTAAATAATATTTCCGTTGTGCTAAGCTTGCAATCGGATGATGAAGAAACAGAATAGCGCCAATAACAGGCGGATTGATTCCGCAAAGGAGGTTACCATGGAATTAGCTGCTGCAATCAGAGGAAGAAGAAGCATTCGCAAATTCAAATCGCAGGATGTGCCGAAAAGCGTCATTACGGAGATTCTGGATACGGCCCGCTGGTCGCCGTCCTGGGGGAATACGCAGCCCTGGGACTTGTACGTATTAACGGGTGAAACACTGGCGAAGTTTAAAGAAATGAATCTCCGGCAAACGCTGGCCGGCGCGGCGATCGCCTCTGATGTGCCCATGCTGGAGAAATGGCCTGATGCTATGAAAGCGCGTTATGGAGAACTGGGCAAAGTCGTTTTAAGCGCGCAGGGCATCAAACGGGATGATAAGGAGGGGCGGGAAAAATATTATAAGGATATGGTTTCCGCTTTTGACGCCCCCTGTCTGATTCTGGCCTGTATTTCCGCGGAGAATCTCGTTGAATATCAGATGCTGGATGTCGGCATCATCACTCAGACGATCTGTCTGGCCGCGCATGACAAAGGTCTCGGCACCTGTCTTTTAGCCGCCGCCGCGCGTTACTCCGCTGAAATTCGCAAGATTGCGGCGATTCCCGGGAATCAGAAAATTGTGGTAGGCATCGCCCTGGGCTATCCCGATCCATCATTTCCCCTCAATAATTTTGAACGGGACAGAGCAAAACTCGATGAGTTCGTCCATTGGATGGAATGAACAACGAATGACTGATTTCGGGGTGCATCGGAGCGGAGGAAGTTTTTCGTCTGCTCCTTTTTCCACGCACCCTTGTGTCACTGTCAGGTGGCCGGGTCATCCTGGCCAAAGAGGCCGATAGGATTCTATGCCAGCCGCGGATAAAAAACAGCAGATGCCGGATGATCTGAAAAGGTGCGTGGAATTTCACGGACACATCTGTCCCGGCCTGATCTATGGCTATCGCGTAGCCCGGGAGGCCATGAAATTAATGAAGCTCAAGCGCGCCGTTGATGAGGAAGTGGTGGCCGTTTGCGAAAACGATTCCTGCGCCGTCGATGCCCTTCAGGTTTTGCTGGGCACAGCGGCGGGAAAAGGCAATCTGATCATCAGGGATTTCGGGAAGAACGCTTACACGGTGCTGAGCCGCTCGAAGCGTCAGGCCTATCGGTTTTCCCGAAAAACGCATTACGCATACGCGGGGAAAGACAAGAACGCTTTTGACCGGCTTTCGGCTGCGTTGGCCGTCGGGACGGCGACGGAGGATGACCGGCGTGATTTAAGACGTTTGAAGGTGGCTGATCTGCTGGCGCGTCCTTTCACCGAAATCTTTACCGTCGCCCGGGTGCCTTTTGATGAGCCGCTCTACGCGCCGCTCGCGCCATCCGAACCTTGCGCCGGATGCGGCGAAATGACGATGGCGGCCAAGATGGTAAAATTAAACGACGGGAGGCAAGTCTGCATTCCCTGTTCGGAAAAAAGTTGTAAATGATCAAAGCGGGGCGATGTATTAGATGCCCGGACTGTCGTGCTTTTTCCGGTCATGATATCACTGATGGACCGGACCGTTATTCTGATGGTTTTTTCGATAAGAATAACCGGGCAACCGGAGATGTGGATGCTTTGAAAGCAAAACGAAATGCCGTTTGATATCAATTTTTTATCGCCGCCGCTTCCCCATAAACACGTAAGGAACCTATGAAAGATTTCACGGAAGGCAATATTGCCAGCCAGGTCATTGATTTCACACTGCCGATCATGCTCGGCAACGTGCTGATGTCCGTGTATGGCATTATCAACCTGATCTGGGTCGGCAGGCTCCTGGGGCATGAGGCGGTTGCCGCCGTTGCCGCTTCTCTGCCGATCATCATGCTGATGCCCGCGTTTCTCATCGGGCTGGGCATGGCGACCAATGTTCTGATTGCCCAGGCCTTTGGCCGCAAGGACAAGGCCATGCTCAAGAAAATCCTGGCGAATTCCTTTTTTTCTTCGATTTTATTCTGCCTGCTGATTTCCATCATTGCCCTGTTGTTCCGCCGGCAGTTGCTGGAATGGGTGCATGCGCCGCAGGAAATTCAGGAGATGGCCCTGTCTTATCTGACCATCATGATGGCCACGCTGGTCTTTCAATTTTTTATCAACTGGATGACCGGAATGCTGCGGGGCCTGGGGGATGCCAGAACCGTGGTGAAAATCCTCATTATGCTTGCCGTGTTCAATATTGTTTTCGTTCCGCTGTGTATTGCCGGTATCGGCCCTCTGCCGCCTCTGGGCGTGGCCGGTGCGGCATGGGGTACGGCTCTGGCAGCCGTGGCGACCTGCATCATCGGCTACATCTACCTGATACGGTTTAATCCCTATGTCAATATGGGCAACTGGGACTACAGTCTGGACTGGCACATTATCCGGGAGGTATTTGTTATCGGCGTGCCTGCGTCGCTGCAAATGATTGTGTTCAATCTGTCCATTGTCGTCATCGCCGCCCTGGTCAACCGTTACGGCACGGCGGTTACCGCGGCCTTCGGCATTGGCATGCAGATCGACATGCTGGCTTCCATCCCGTTTATCTCCATCGGCATGGCGGCAACCACGATTGCCGGCCAGAATCTCGGCGCGCAAAAGTTGGATCGTGTTTTCCAGACCCTGCGGATATCGGTTTATTTCGGCCTGGCCATTGCCTTTGTCTGCGCCGCCGTGCTGTTTATTTTCCCTCATTACATCGGCTCCATTTTCCTCAAGGAATCGGCGGAAAGCGTTCGGGTGCTGAATATCGTCAGTGATTATTATCATTGGATGGCGTTTATTTTTCCCTGCTTCGCCGTCATCTTCGCCATCCAGGGGGTGCTGCGCAGCGCGGGCGACACCATGGCCCTTCTGGCGCTTTCGTTTATTGCGATGTTTGTTCTTCGCATTCCTCTGGCGTATATACTGGCCGGACCCGCGGGTTTCAAGCAGGACGGCATCTGGATGGCCATGCTGGCGAGCAGTGCGCTGGCTGTCGGGTTGAACTGGCTTTATTATGAGAAAGGCCCATGGAAGGAAAAACGGCTGTTAGGGGCCGTTAAGAAATAACATTTTCACCCATTTCGTTACAGCCCTTATGCCGGTTACGATATTAATGTATTACAAATGACGGCCTGGGAAAGCAAAAAACATTATAACGGGGGAGGATGATTTTATGAAGCACATGAAGATGGCAATCGTTTTGCTCATGGTTCTGATAACAGGCATTCCGGCAGGCCATGCGATGCCGTCATTGGCCGCCGATGCAAAGGCAGCCGATCCGCAAACCCGTGAAATGAACAGCCGTCTTCCGCAGGGGCTTTCCGAAAATGACCGCGAGGAAAACGAGTTGGCGGGAAGAGGCCTGATGATTTCCGATCCGTCGCTTTTGATCCGCACTGAAAAAGATAAGCCGGTCTGGGATGTGAAGCGCTATGACTTTCTTGCCGGGGATAAGCCTTCGCCGGACTCTGTCCATCCGGCATTGTGGCGTCACGCACGCCGCAATGCCATCCACGGCCTTTTCAAGGTTGCCGACGGCATCTACCAGGTGAGAGGATATGATGTTTCCAATATTACTTTCATTACGGGGAAAACGGGGTATATCGTTGTCGATCCGCTTGTCTCAGTGGAGACGGCCCGGGCGGCGCTCCATCTCTTCCATCAAAAACTTCCGAAGCGTCCTGTTGTAGCCGTCATTTATACGCACAGCCATGTGGACCATTGGGGCGGGGTGAGGGGCGTTGTTTCCGCCGAAGACCTCCAGGCGGGAAAAGTCAGAATTATTGCCCCTCAGGGGATAACGAACGAAATCATCAGCGAAAATTTGATGGCGGGGAACGCCATGATCCGCCGCGCGATGTACATGTTCGGTTCGACGCTGCCCAAGGGGCCGCAGGGCCAGGTGGACGCGGGCATGGGAAAGACGACGTCCAGCGGAACGGTCAGCTATGTTCCGCCGACCGAGGAAATCGTCTTGCCTGTTCAGGAAATGATGATCGACGGCGTGCGGTTTGTTTTCCAGCAGGTGCCCCGGACGGAAGCACCCGTGGAGGTGAATTTCTATCTGCCGGAGATGAGAGCGCTGTGCGTGGCTGAGAATGCCACGGCCAGTCTGCACAACCTGCTGACACCCCGCGGCGCTCAGGTGCGCGACGGACAGGCCTGGTCGAAGTCCATTGACGACACAATCGACCTCTTCGGCAGCGAGGCGGAGGTGTTTTTTGCCACTCACCTCTGGCCGCGCTTCGGGAATGAAAAGATCGTGAGCTATCTTCAAAATCAGCGCGACCTGTACAAATATATCCATGATCAGACGGTCCGGCTGATGAACCAGGGATACACGATGACGGAATGCGCCGAGATGATCTCGCTTCCGCAAAGCCTGGCAGGCCGGTGGTACAACCGTGATTTTTACGGGACGGTTAATTTTAATGTGAAAGCCGTGTACCAGCGGTATCTCGGCTGGTTTGACGCCAATCCCGCCCATCTTCATCCGCTTCCCCCGGTTGAAGCGGGCCGCAAATACGTGGAGTTCATGGGCGGATCACAGGCCGTTCTGGCGCGGGCGCGGGAAGATATGAAAAAAGGTGAGTACCGCTGGGCAGCCGAGGTGGTGAACCATGTGGTGTTTGCCGAGCCCGACAACCGGGAGGCGCGTGAACTGCAGGCCGACGCGCTGGAACAGCTGGGCTACCGGGCCGAATCTCCCATCTGGCGGAATTTTTACCTGGCCGGCGCCCGGGATCTGCGCAGCGGCGTCAACAGGAACATTCCCGTGCAGGCCAGGAGCCGGGACATCCTGCGCGGGATGGCGATGGATCAGTTCTTTGACCTGATGGCGGTTCGTTTAAACGGCCCCCGGGCGGAGGGTAAGCACATTACGGTCAACTGGGTGATGACGGATACCAAGGAAACCTACACATTGACACTGGCCAACAGCGTTTTGAATCATAAGAAGGGACGGCCGGCCTTAAACCCCGATGCCACCGTGATGCTTGACCGGCCGGTCCTGGATAAAATCACTGCCGGTGAGGCCACATTTCCCGGCCGGATTCTGGCCGGTGACATCAACATTCAGGGAAGAAAACTGAAGTTTCTGGAGATGATGTCCTGTCTGGACGAATTTGATCAATGGTTCAATATCGTGACGCCGTAGCGTTTCAGACCTTCGCAAAAGCTCTGGGTCGGAATGCAGGAGCCTGCTGTGGTTTTCAACCACATCCGGACAGGATAACTGCCTGCTGTTTCCCGGGAACACTCATTTGAGACGAACCCGGCCCTTGTTGATCTTCCTGTAGATCGTGGAAGGATTGACCCCCAGCAGCTCAGCCGTCTTTTCAATGCTGCCGGACTCCTGATAGGCGCGCTTGAAAAGAATTTCCTCCACTTTTTCCATCGCCTCTTTCAGCGGCATCAGGCGGGCGATGGAAATATCTTCTTCCTGCTCCGGTGTTTTTTTCATTTCCAGCTGGTTGACCAGATCATATTCCGCATCGCCGACCTCGTCCGAACCGGCGACAACGAGCAGCCTCTCGATGACGTTTTTCAGCTCCCGTACGTTGCCGGGCCAGTCGTAATGGTAGAAACGGGGAATCAGCGAGTTGGTGATTCTGATGTTGGTTCCGTACTTCAGGTTCAAGGTTTTCAGAAAGAAGCGGATCAGCGGCAGAATATCATCGCGCCGGTCCCTCAGCGGCGGAATATGGATCGGGACAACGCTCAAGCGATAGAAGAGGTCGCGTCGGAATCCGACCCCGTCCACAAGCTGATCCCGGGAGAGGTTGGTCGAAGCGATGATTCTCGCATCCGTTGGGATGGTCTTGTTGGATCCCACGCGCATATACTCATGTTCCTGAATGACCCGCAGGAGCTTGCTCTGCATCCCGAGGGGGAGTTCGCTGATTTCGTCCAGGAAGAGGGTTCCCTTCTCCGCTTCGTCAAACAGGCCTTTGCGTCCTCCTTTTTTTGCCCCCGTGAAGGCTCCCTCCTCGTAGCCGAAGAACTCCGATTCCAGAAGCTCGGAAGGAATGGCGGAACAGTTGACCCCGACAAACGGCCCCTGCGACCGGTTGCCTGACTGGTGGATCATCTTCGCGATCATTTCCTTACCCACGCCGGATTCCCCCCAGAGGAAGACCGGCGAATCAAATTTGCCCGCCTTGACCGCAACCTGAGCCACTCTCTTCATCTTTTCGCTGGAATAGACGATCTTGTCCCGTCCGAGAAGGACTTCGAGGGAGTTCAATCTTTTGTAATACTGGTCCTTCAGCGTCTCCGAACTGGACAGGTCACTTTCCAGCTGGATCATCCGGGTGACGTCCCGTCCCGTGCTGACCACCTTCCTGATCTTTCCGTGCTGGTCAAAAAAGGGGATGCTTTGATACTGAAGGGTTATTCCCGATCCATAAGTGACGTTCGTGTTCATCGGCTTTTTCGCTTTCAGCGCATTCAAGGAGGCCGCGTCCGACAGCGCGTGCTCTTCAACGAGTTCATGCAGGTCCCTGCCGATCCATTCCTTGGCGTCGACCCCGATATATTTGGACAGGGTATTATTGAGATGCTCCAATACCCCGTCCTGATCCACAATTCCGATCGCGACATCGATATAATCCAGGAAGGTGTCAAAATCCATCAGTTTCAGGATGTTCGCCATATCGAACAGATATAAACGGCTCTTCTTCTTACTGTCAAACCCGACCGGAAAAACCCTGATCCGCCGGGCCATCTTTCCGATCCTGATAGTTCGCGGTCCGTCTGACGGTTCGGGCTCTTCTTTTGCGAACAGGGGATCAATTTCAGCAATGGAGCTGATGGAATGGAGATCGGCAGAATGCAACAACGATTCCGCGGGGTCGTTCATCATCAGAATGTGCCCCTCTTCGTCTGCAAGTATTGCCGGATGGGCGATTTGCTTTAAAAAATCTTTTTCTAACGTTATCACGGATGTCCCCCAACCAAACGCTAAAATCAACGAAAATATTTGTCTTTTGCATCATGCAAGATATTTTTGCATAAAGCAAGGGATTTGGGGGTGCTAAAAAGCAAAATTTTATTAATATATAATTAAATCAATATATTAGATAAACGGCATGGGCATTGCATTTGGCAAGAATAAGATTGCAGAGAATCAGAAAAAGCAAAAAGACAGGAGGAAACAATATGAGTATCCGCTTCGACGAGCGCGTCGCGATCGTCACCGGCGCAGGAGCCGGGCTCGGTAGAAGTTACGCGCTGGAACTGGCCGCACGCGGCGCAAGGGTGGTGGTGAACGACCCCGGTGTTCTCCCCGATGGATCATCTCGCGCACTGAAGGTGGTAGAAGAGATCCGTGAACAGGGCGGCCGCGCCGTTGCCAATTGCGACAGTGTGGCGGACCGTGATGCTGCGGGAAAAATCGTCGCCGCCGCTATGGAAAGCTTTGGGCGGCTGGACATTCTTATTAATAATGCGGGGATTCTCAAGGACAAGAGCTTTCTCAAGATGCCCCTCGACGATTTCGAAGAGGTGCTGCGGGTTCATCTTCTCGGTGCCGTCTATCTCACGAAGGCGGCTTTTCCGATCATGCAACAGGCAAAATACGGCAGAATCCTGCTGACCACTTCCACCGCCGGTCTTTACGGCAATTTCGGGCAAACCAATTACGCCGCGGCCAAGCTGGGCCTGGTCGGGTTGATGAACGCCCTGAAACTGGAGGGGGCAAAATACGATATCACCGTGAACACCATCGCCCCTATCGCCGCAACGGGAATGGCGGGCGGAACTTTTCCGGCGGAGATTGCCGACAGAATCAAACCCGAACTGGTGGCGTCGATGGTCCTCTATCTTGTTTCCGATCAATGCCGGTCAACTGGGAAGATTTTGTCCGCCGGGGGCGGTTACTATTCCTGCGTGCAAATGAACGAGGGAAGCGGTGTGCGCTTCGCAGCCGGCGCGGCCGTCACGTTGGAGCAGATTGCCGAACGGTTCCCGGAAATCATCGCCATGAAAGATGCGCGCTATTATGAAAATGCGACAGAAAACGTCCTCAACATTCTGTCCTCTCTTGTTGAGAAATGAACGGATACCGTGAGGAATAATCATCAACCCATCAAAACATCAGGAGGATTTATGAAAGATCGAGTTTATATCATTGGTGTGGGCATGACCCCCATCGTCAAACAGGACGGCGGTTCTTTTGAACAGCAATGCGACATCGCCATTTCCGAAGCCATGGAGGACGCGGGCCTGAACCCTAAAGGCGATCAGGCTGCCATCGGCGGCATCTGGTACGGCAATTGCGCCCAGGGAATGCTCACGAGCCAGCACTGCATCCGCGGCCAGGTGATTCTCAGGCGGCTCGGCTTTGAGAGCATGCCCGTTGTGAATGTGGAAAACGCTTGCGCCACGGCCTCCACGGCCTTGAACCAGGCGATTCATTATGTGCTGGCGGGCGGGTCCGACCTGGCTTTGGCTGTCGGCATCGAAAAGGTGTTGCCCGATCTCAATAATCTGGAGGACCTCCCGGAGATCGTGGCCGCGCTTCCCTATATGACGCTTTCCGCTTTCTGGATGGGAAGCGAACAGGACAGGAAAAAGCTGTACATAGAGAAATGGCGGAAAGAAAAATCGGAAGTCCTCGGAATTCCCTATGAGGAAACGAATGTCGGCGGCGACCGGAGTCCCTTTATGGACTACTACGCCGTGAAGGCCATGAAGGTCATGAAGAAATACGGCTACACCCAGGAGCAACTGGCCAGGGTCTGCTCAAAGACTCACCATCACAGCACGATGAATCCCAAAGCCCAGTACCGGAAGGAAATATCCTGGGAGCAAATCATGGCAGACAAACCCATTACCTATCCCCTGACCCGTCCCATGTGCGCGCCGACGGGAGAGGGCTGTGCCGCCGCCATTGTCTGTTCCGAAAAATATCTCCGGGAACACCGGGACATAAAAGATCCGATTCTGGTCCTCGCATCGGTTCTGGTCTCCGGACGATCGCGGGGAGATTATGATCAGGATATTTCCGGGAGAGGCGCCGAGATTGCTTTTCAGCAGGCGGGGATTGAGCGGAAAGACATCGATGTCCTGGAACTGCATGATGCGACATCCTTCGGAGAAATTTATCAGACGGCCCAGGCCGGTTTCTGCAAATCGGAAGACGCCGGGGTTTACTGTTCTTCAGGAGCAACCACTTTGGGGGGCGATCTGCCGACCAACGTCAGCGGCGGTCTGATTTCGCGCGGCCATCCCGTCGGCTGCACCGGCCTTGCCCAGGCGTACGAACTGGTCACCCAGCTTCGGGGGCGCGCAGGAGAGAGGCAGGTGAAAGGGGCGAAGATCGGCATGCAGCTCAATGGCGGCGGTCTGATCGGCGTCGAAGAAGCGGCCCTGGGGGCTCACATCTACCGTAAAGCGGAATAAGCAACATGACAAAGATGAATTAGAGGAGGAAGACAATGGAGAACACTCTGCCTTTGCAGGGAATCAAGATACTTGATTTCAGTACATACGCCGCCGCACCGATCTGCGCGATGACGCTCGCGGACTGGGGCGCGGATGTGATCAAAATAGAATCGCTTTCAGGTGACATGTTCCGGTTTTTCGGCTTTATCATGGCCTGTCCGGTTCAGGACGACGACAATATTCAATTTGAATTGGATAACCGGAATAAGCGGGGAATTTCCCTGAATCTGAAAACCGACGAGGGAAAAGAAATTATAAATAAACTGTTGCAAACGGCGGATGTCCTCGTCACGAATTATCGTCCCAATGCGCTAACCAGCCTCGGCTTGGATTACGAAACGGTCTCCGGGAAAAATCCCCGACTTGTCTATGCCTACTTAAACGGATATGGCGATGCCGGCCCGGATAAGGAAAAACCGGGATTTGATCTGTCCGCCTACTTTGCCCGCTCCGGAATCCTGGTTGAAATGCCGGAACCGGGCAATCCTCCTCTGCCGGCTCTCGCTGGATTCGGGGACCATCCGACAGGCACCTTTCTGGCAGGAGGCATCTGCGCCGCCCTTCTGCAGCGGGAGAAAACCGGAAGGGGATGCAAGGTGCAGACGTCTCTTTTCAATACCGCCCTGTGGAACCTTCAGTTGAATATCGCTGCCGCCAACAACAACGCGCACCTTACCGACGAGGAATATAACAAGATCAGGACCAAGCGCAAACAACCCCGCTCCGGCCTGATGAATACGTATCAGTCAAAGGAGGGCCGATGGATTACCGTTATGGCCCTGGAATACAATCGCTACTGGAAACCCTTCGCTGAACTGGTGCTCGGGCGGCCGGACCTCGCGGATGATCCGCGTTTCAATAATCAAACGGCTGGGTTTCAGCATGGGGAAGAGCTGGCGGCTATTATTGACGAGACGTTCGGCAGCTTAACGGAGCATGAAATCGTTACACGGCTGAAAAAAGCCGATATTGCGCACGAAGTCAATCTCCGCTGGAAAGAGCTCAAGAACGATATTCAAGCCTTGGAAAACGGTTTTATTATCGAACACAAGATGCCGAGCGGACGCACGGATTGGATTATGGGCAATCCCGTGCGTTTCAATGGCGAGAAAACGTCGATCCGCAGACCTGCGCCGCGTTTGGGTGAGCACAATGACGAGATCCTGTCCGATCTGGGATACAGCGCCGAAAAGATTACCGCCTGGCGGGCCAATATGATCATCAAGTAGACAGAATTTCCTCCCGCGAGTTGTCTGCTCTGAAGTCCGGACGGTCGCGGGAAGGAGTTCGGAACATGATAAACATACCGATTATAAGGGGGGATCATGGAGAAAGCATCCGTTGTACTCATTTCCGGTTGTTCATCTGGAATCGGGCTGGCGCTGGCTCGTGAGTTTGCATCGCGCGGCTGCCGGGTGTTTGCCACGGCGCGAAAGCCTGAGGTGATTGAATCATTAAAGCAAGAAAAGATGGAAACCGCTGCGCTCGATGTAACGGATTCCGATTCCATCGAAGCCTGTGTTCGTGAAGTCATCGGCAAAGCCGGAAGAATCGATGTGCTGGTCAATAACGCCGGTTATATGCAGATGGGGCCGGTGATCGATATATCCACCGATGACCTGAGGCGTCAGTTCGACACCAACGTCTTCGGGGCCGCAGCGTTAACCCGGGCCGTTGCCCCGCATATGATCAAGAAGCGGTCCGGTCTGATCGTCAATATCGGCAGCGTGTCGGGCATCTGTGCTACTCCTTTTGCCGGCGTGTATTGCGCGACGAAAGCCGCCATGCACCTGCTTTCGGATTCCCTGCGTATGGAACTGGCGCCCTTTAACATTGCGGTCATTGTGGTTCAGGTCGGCGCCATCAAGTCCAATATTGGAGAAGCCGCCATCAAGAACATCATCGAAACAAAAAATTCCGTCTACGCCCCGCTGATTGAATATATCAAAGCAAGGGCGGTTGCCTCGCAAAAAGACCCGACGCCGGCCGAAGAATTTTCAAAAGTGCTGGTCGGTAAACTATCCCGGGCAAAGATTCCCAAAATCATTCGCATTGGCAAGGAATCCAAACGGATGCCGTTCTATAAAAAACTGCCGGTGGATCTGGTTGACCGGCTGATGAGTAAAGCATTCGGACTGGATAAACTAAAATAAGAGGACGCAGATAAGTAAAGGAGGAAAACACCTTGGAAATTAAGAATTGCACAGTCCTGATAACAGGCGGAGCTTCCGGACTCGGGGCCGCGACCGTCAGGCAAATCGTTAAGGCCGGAGGAAATGTTGCCATTTTTGATGTGCAGCAGGAAAAAGGCGCAGCTCTGGCTGCCGAGTTGGGAGATCAGGTTATTTTTTGTTTAACGGATGTCACCAACGAAGAAAGTATCCATAACAGCATTGCCAGAGCCAGAGAGCAATTCGGCGCTATTCATGGCTGTGTCAATGCCGCCGGTTGCGGCTGGACGGAAAGAACCGTTTCGAAAAGCGGTGCGCATTCCTTTCCGGTTTTTGAACAAATCGTTCGGCTTAACCTTCTGGGCACTTTCAATGTGGCCAGCAGGGCGGCGCAGGCCATGCGTGACAATGTGCCGAATGAAGCAGGTGAACGGGGAGTGATCGTCAATGTGGCAAGCGTCGCCGCCTTTGACGGGCAGATAGGACAGGTGGCCTACGCGGCCTCAAAAGGCGCAGTAGTCAGCATGACCCTGCCCATGGCCCGCGACCTGGCTGTTCTGGGAATTCGCGTTATGGCTGTCGCCCCGGGAATGTTTCAAACACCGCTTCTGGCAATGTTGCCCCCGGAAGCCCTGAACGCATTAAACGCTTCTGTTCCTTTTCCCCGGAGAATCGGCAAACCGGAAGAATTCGCCATCCTTGTGGAACACATTATTCAGAATCCCTATCTGAATGGCGAGGTCATCAGGCTGGACGGCGCCCTGCGCATGGCTCCGAAATAGAGAAGACATTGTCCTTTGCATGAGGGACAAAATCAGACGGATCTTGCTGCGGTCAAATGCCACTGAGCAATCGGGAGTTGTGTTTCGTTTGAGCGAAGCCTGCGCATGTTTTTTTGCAAAGAAGTTGAATTCACAAGTGACAACAAAAACGGTTACACGAGGAGGATACGGATGATTACAAAAAGCGCCGCAAAGAAATTTGACATAAGCAGGTTATCGGCCTGGTATATTGTCATCATATGTTCACTGCTTTACACGGTCAATTATATGGATCGCCAGGTGTTGTCCATCACCACTGAATTTATCAAAAAAGATCTCGGTCTATCCGATTCACAAATCGGCATCATCCAGACGCTTTTTTTTCTGAGCATGGCGTTTTTCGCTTTTCCGGCAGCTTACCTGGTGGACCGCTGGAGCAGAAAAAAAACCGTCTCCGTTATGGCCCTGGTCTGGAGCGGCTTTACCTTTATGACGGGAATGGGGAAAAGCTTTCTGGGTATTTTAATACCCCGCTTCCTGGTTGGCGTTGGAGAAGCAGGCTTTACTTCGGGGGGGACGCCGCTCATTGGCGCTTCCTTTCCCGATAAAGGCCGAAGTCTGGTAATGGGCATTTTTAACATGGCGGTCCCGCTGGGATCCGCTCTGGGGCTCATCATCGGCGGCGCGATCTCCGTGAAATACGGATGGAGGATGGCCTTCTACGTCTTTGCCGTTCCCGGTATCATACTGGCTTTGCTGGCTCTCTACATGAAAGACTACAAGACCGTAAGGAACATTGACGAATTTGGTCAGAAAATAAGCTTTTTCCGGTCGGCTGTCTCTCTGTTTTCGATACCGACTTTAAAATGGCTGTATATTGGATTTGGTTTGCAAAATTTCATGTGTTTCGCATTTCTTGTCTGGGCTGCGCCGCTGGTCATGCGGACAAACGGCGTGGATGCGCAGAAGGCCGGAATGCTGGTCGGCATCATCGGTCTCATGGCGATTTTCGGCGCCATATTCGGCGGCCTGGCGGCGGACCTGTGGCAAAAGAAGAATCCAAGAGGGCGTATGCTCACGGCGGCAACATCGCTCTTGATCGCGACAGTGCTGTTTTTTTTCATGATCTATTATGACGTGCGCGGTTTGGGTTATGCCATTGGCATTCTCTACGGCATTTTCTCGATTTTTCCCGTGCCGTCCATCAGCGCGGCGACTCAGGATGTTACACCGCCCAGTTTAAAAGGCGTTTCGTGGGGGATGGCTGTTTTCTGCTGTTATGTTTTCGGCGGCGCCTGGTCGCCTCTTCTTGTGGGAGCAATATCCGACGGACTGGGAGGCGGCGCCTACGGCATTAAAATCGGATTATTGTTAACAACGCTGGGAGGGCTCGCCGGCGCATTTTTCTACTGGCTCAGCGCCCGGCACTATTCGACCGACATGGAAAAAGCCCAGAAACACATCCTCGAAGAAGCGGACTAGCGCGAGCTTACACAAGTCCGCCTCCTGTCACTCCGGCCGCAGGAAGAAATTGTTATTGATTCAGATGGGTCAAAACGTCTTCCTGCGGTTGATAACAACGACGATGTCGAAGCGACCAAAAGCATGAGATGGCCGGCGGAAACGGTGTCAGCGCTTTTTGCGGAAGATCAGTTTGAGCGGCACTTTGTCGAAGCCGAATTCTTCGCGGATGGAATTCATCAGATAGCGTTCATAGGAAAAATGGGCGCCTTTGGCGTGGGGGACAAAGAAAACAAAGGTGGGCGGTTTGATGCCGGTTTGCGTCGCGTAAGAAATGCCCATGGCCCGGTTCTGAAAACGCGCCATCGGATTTTTCCGGACGGATCTTTCCACCAGATCATTGAGCGGCGAGGTTCCCACCCGTTTGGTATATTGTGCATAAACGTCATTGATGACGTCAAATATTTTCAGCGCCCGTTGTCCGGTTTGTATCTGCTTTGGTAGGGTTTAGCTACCAATCGCCTCCCCATATATAACCATTGTTTATTGATCCTGTTTTGCTTATGCTTATGATAAGAGCGTTTATGTTTACCGAATAGGAGACGGCAACTTGGCTATCCGGAAAAAAATAAATTATTTTCTGATACTGTTTTTTTTCTTTTCTGTCTTTCTGGGAAGCAACCATCACTTTTGTCAATATCATTCACATGAAAGCTCCATTTGCACCTTCAGCCATTCGATGGTTTTTTTAACGCCGGAAAATGAAGCTGATACTATCCAACCGCCCTCTTATGCATCAATGTTCTTTCCATCCGTGGCCTCAGTCCCGGATTGTATCACATCGATCACATGCTTAAGAGGTCGTGCGCCGCCTCTGTCTTCCTGAAAATACCTTATTAATCATTGTCTGAATTGTTCTCAACCGGAAACGGCTGTCATGAGCTGAATACTGATTGGTCAAAGAGGGTCCATGAAAAAGCGGATGATCATTTTGCTGGCCATTCTTGCCTTTTTGGGCTGCGCCACGGAACAAAATAATAAACCGGAAGTCGTTTTAAACGAAGTAAAAATCGGCGAAGCGGTTTATGTCTGCGGCTGCCCCATGATGTGCTGCAATAGCATTTCCCGCAGTCCGGGGCGTTGTTCCTGCAATGTTCCTTTGAAGCTGGGGACCGTTTCCCGGATCAGGGACGGCAGGGTTTATGTAGCAGTTTCCGGTCGTGAGAAAGCGTTTCTTCTAACAAAAAAGTAATAGGGCGCTGAAGGTTTCACTCGTTCCGGCTGTTTTGTACAGCGGCGTTGGATTTCAGGTGAAGCTGATTCATGGAAGGTAAAGAAGGGATCTTTTAAAAGAGACGCCCTTCTCAAGATAAAAATATATTCAACGCAACGAATCGAAGCCGCCCAGAGTGGCTTTGCCGCTTGTGTTGTGCCTTCCAATCAGCTTTGCGCTGCAAGTCCTGTCGGTTCTTCCTGCGGGAAATACCTTTCGTCGCCTCCAACAAGGAGGTTATAGTTCATGAAGGCACTATTCTGCCCTTTCATTGTCTTTATATTGATGCATGCTTTCTTTTACGCTTACGCCGCAGAGCCCGGGAATAAGCAGATGGATCTTGAGGAAGTTGTAGTTACCGCAACCAGGACAGAAAGGACAACTGAAGAAATTCCCGCAGGCGTGAGTGTGGTCACCAAAGAAAAAATAAATGACACGAGAATGTTCAACCTGAAAGAGGCCCTGACAGGAATTCCCGGTGTGCAGTCCGAATCGAAAAACGGAGGATATGATGCCCGACTGATCATCCGGGGCGCCGGTCTAAAGGCCAGATACGGTGTCCGGGAGATTATGATCCTGCTCGACGGCGTACCGATTACCGACCCCGACGGTATGTCCCGGCTGGATTTTGTTGATTCCGAGATGGTCGAGAGGATCGACGTTGTGAAAGGACCGAATTCAACGCTTTACGGGGCAAACGCCACCGGAGGTGTTATCAACATCATTACCAAAAGTCTTTTTGAAGAGACCAAAAGCGTCAAGGTTGGATACGGAAGCAATAATACGCAATTGTATAATGGAACATATGGGACGCATTTCAAGAATACCTATATTTCCGCTACCGGGAGCCGCCGGTCCAACGATTCCTGGCGGCAATGGAATGAATTCAGCACGAATCAGGGCAGCCTGAAAGTAGGACAGGTCTTCAGTGAAAAAGTTATGGTGGAAGGAAATATTTCACTGACCAAGGCGGATCTGCAATTGCCGGGAACGCTCACGAAAGCCCAATACGATAACGATATCAGTCAGCTCACCTCCGAACAATGGAGAAATTCGGGCAGGTACAGCAATATTCTTTATTCCAGTCTTAAAGCGGAAATAGCAGTGGATAATATCAAATTCAAACCGCTCGCTTATTTCCAGAAATGGGACCACTACCATCCGGTAACCGGCCTGATCAATGACGGGGGCGCCAGCGTTTATGGTGCCGATCTTCAAACCGACATTAAACATACGATCTGGGGGATGAAAGGTATCGCCACGATGGGCATCGCCGGGCAGATGGACAAGACCGACAGTGATAAATATACCTATAGAGATTTTGTGACAAGTCCGACCGGACGGTTGCTCTATACGACCTCGGATGAAAAAGGGAATTTTGCGGAAAATGGAAAAGACACCATCAGCAAATGGGGTGTGTACCTGCAGGAATCATTAAGGCCAACCGACAAATGGATCATCGACACCGGTATCCGGTATGACCAGGTCCTCTTTGACCTCCATACGGAGCAATTCCGCGAATACAATTACGCGACAGCCCGGTATGTAACCAATCGTGAAACGATTATCAGGGATAAATCTTTTGAGCACATAAGTCCACGAATCGGTGTTGTCTATAAACTGACGCCAATCATTAACCTGTACAGTAACATATCGACAGGTTTCCAGACGCCTCAGACGTCTGAGTTGAGTTTAAATCCCGATCTTGTGCCGTCCGAAACCTACAATTATGAAACCGGTTTTAAGGCACGGTTTAAGGGCGGCCACAGCATCGATTTGGCCCTCTTCTATATTAATGTGAAGGATGACATCGTTCAGACGCAACTGCCTGATAACCAATCCTCATACAGCAACGCGGGTGAAACGAGGAAAAAAGGACTGGAATTATCGGCGCAGGTTCAGGCGCTTAAAGGCCTGCATTTCGGAGGCGCCTATACTTACAGCGATTTCACCTTTGCGGAATTCAATGAGGTAATCAACGGGACGAACTTCCGCAGGGACGGCAACCGGCTTCCTTACATTCCCAGGCACCAGTACGCTCTGTTTACTGCGTACAAGCATTCATCGGGATTCCGGGCCAGGATGGAAACAAACACCTGGGGAGAATATGAAGTGGATAACGCCAATTCGGAAACCTACAAGGGCTATTCCCTCATTACCAATGCACTGGTCGGTTATGAATGGAAGGGTTTGGATATGACGCTGGATGCCTATAATATTTTCAATACACGCTATGCCGTTGAAGTCACCAAGGACTCTGGGGGAGCGGCGAGGTATCGACCGGGTGGCCCCTGCACATTAATGGCCAGAATCAGCTATAAATTTTGAGGAGGTCCAGTGAAAACCAAAACCATTATTTTCTTTATTGTGGCCTTCGCGATATCGTTTCTGGCGGCGACTTACAAGTGGGGTGATTCGGCTCACTCCATCGGGCTTATCACGCAGGCAGGCGGCAAAGCTAGGCATCCGGCCTATCTCGAGAGCGGGGAGGACGGGTACATGCTGATTGCCACGGCCACCGTCATCGGGTCATACAGAGGTAATGCGAGGGTCATTCTGGAAGGCGAACCCTCCATGGACCATCAGATTTATTTTTCGGCGCCTGTCGTGGATCTCGGTCTTCGCCGGAGTCCGGAATTCAAAAATAATATCCTCTATCATCTTGAACCGAAAGACAGAGTTGCCCTGTGGGTGTCTATGAAGCCGCCCCGGATAGACCCGGTCTGCGGTATGGCGTATGCGGAAGGCTTCACGAAGCACTTTTATGAAGGCCGCGAATATGTCTTTTGCTCGGAAGGCTGCGCCAATGCGTTCAAAAATAATCCGGTAAAGTACGCCGGGAACAGCGGCGTCAGGGGGCGTTACAGCCTGGCCTTTTACGACACAAGCACCAACCGGTTGGTGCTCAATGTGCCGATCATCTTCCAGGGAAAGGAGGGAGCAAAACATGCCGGATCTCACGACCACTAAGAAATTATTTTTCGTCAATAAAAGGACCTGGATATTGATTCTTGGCATCATTCTGTTTATGCCGCCTCTTTCGTTTCTGTTTCAGATCACTCAGGACAGCAGCTTCTGCGGGAGCTGGTGTCCGCGCATGTTTTTTACGTGGCGTAACGGCATAACCGGCGGCGCGTTTCTGATGGGGATGGCCAGGAGCTTCATGGGTGTCGCCCTGGTCATGGGTGTTCTGGTCAGCACATTCTTCCTGGGGCGCATCTGGTGCAGTCACCTCTGTCCGGTGGGCGGCGCATCGGAACTGGGCAGCCGGCTTGTTCCACAAAAAATTAAAATCCGTCTGGATGCCATTCCCGCATCCCCGGTGCGCTATGGTTATCTGACGGCTTATCTTCTTCTCCCCGCCCTCGGTCTGGGAAGCCTCTGCTGTTCGTATTGTAATTTTGCAACGGTTCCAAGGATGTTCGGCGCGGCCTTTTCTCAGGCGGACATGGCCTTCTTTTTTCGTTCCGCCGGTGTGATCAATCTGGGACTCCTGGTGGGCCTGGGCTTTATGGCCAAAGGAGGCAGAGGCTACTGTAATCTCCTGTGCCCCGTGGGAGCACTCGATTCTCTCATCAACAGGCTGGGAGATAAATATGGCCGGAGATTTCGGGTAATCCCGGATCGTTGCAATGGCTGCGGTCTTTGTAGGGGCGCCTGCCCGGTCTGGGCTATTGATGTCGGTGCAAAAGCCCGCATCAACCAGTTTTCCTGTCTGCCGTGCGGCTCAT
The DNA here is from genome assembly GCA_002840435.1 of Deltaproteobacteria bacterium HGW-Deltaproteobacteria-6. NCBI lineage: Bacteria > Deltaproteobacteria > Deltaproteobacteria bacterium HGW-Deltaproteobacteria-6. The sequence goes on along the minus strand of PHAT01000009.1, from coordinate 69,885 downwards.
GCCTGAAAGCATGCCCGCAGCAGGCCATTCGATATGGATTGAAAAAAGAGATTGGTGCAGACCGCGTCCAGGATGCTCCGCCCTATTCTCTAATCCATCCTGACGGAAAGGATTTTGCCGTATGAAAAAATGGGGGCGTAAAATTCTGGTTTTTCTGACGGCGCTGGGTACAACCTTTGCGGCCATTTTCCCTGCCGCCGGCTGTACCGGTGGCTGCGCAAACTGCTTTCAGTGCGCGGGCTTTGGCGGTGCTGCAGCCATTCTGATGGCCATGGGTGCGATGGGAAGAAAAAGCAGGGCGACGACTTGCGCGATTCCGCCGAAACAAGGATGCATTGAGGGTCGGATAAACAAATGACATTGGACCTATGCAAATAATATTGACTCAAAATGAACATGAGGCGGTGAACCGCGGGAAATGCAGGAAACAGGCATGGTCCCGGGGGCTGCGTCCTGCATGCTGCAGGCCCCCGAATCCGCCTCATAATAATGAATATCATGGAGAAAAAATATGGAATGGCTGAAAGGGGTTGTTGATTATGGCGTGATCGGTCTTCTGGTGACGATGAGTCTCATTGCTCTGGCTGTCGCTATCGAGAGACGCCTTTACTATAGAAGGCTGATCCTCGATGAGTTTACGGACAAAAAATCCCTGGAGCTGGCGCTTACCCGAAAGCTTCATATTCTGGCGACCATTGCGAGCAATGCACCGTATATCGGCCTGCTCGGGACGGTTCTGGGTATCATGCTGACTTTTTACACGATGGGTCATGACGGTTTTATGGATACCGGCAAGATTATGGTGGGGCTCGCCCTGGCGATGAAAGCGACGGCAGTCGGACTCATGGTGGCTATCCCGATTTTAACCTTTTACAATTTTCTGGTGAGACAGGCCAAAGAACTCGTCTTTGAATGGGAGATTAAAAATGGAAGAAAAGGAATTTGATTACATCAACGTTATTCCGTTTATTGATATCATGCTGGTGCTGCTGACCATTGTTCTGACGACATCAACGTTCATTGCCCGGGGGGCTATCCCACTGGAACTGCCCGGTTCAACCAGTCGTGAAACAGGCGCCCTTAAAACCATATCAATTGAGATTGACCGCCGGGGGGCTGTTTATTTAAACACGAAACCTGTTCCGCTCACTAAACTTACCGATGAAATCCGGTCATTCAGCGCGGAGATGCCCGTCCTGATTCATGCCGACAGGGGAATTGCCCTGCAGGTATTCGTTGATGTGATGGATGTGATCAAGAATAGGGGGTTCAAAAAAATAAGTCTGCAAACGGAAGTGAAAAAATGACATTACAAATAAAAGGTGTTGTCTGGTCGATCGGTATTCACGGAATAGTTATCCTGGCTTTTTTCCTGTTGCAATATTTCACCGTCGTAAAGAACAAGACCATGATTATTGACTTCACCTTTGCCGGCGTTCATGAATCTTCCGCGATGGATCAGTCTTCATTGCATCAGAAGACAAGCGTGCGACAGCCGCCGGACGAAGCTCTGCCGCAAAAAGCGATTACCCGGCAACAGAGCGTTCCTCGTTCCCAGCCCCATAAAGCCGCTTTGGCGGAATTATCCCGGGCTGATCATGTGGCGCAGGCCTTTGAAAACACCAACCGGGAGACTGCGGTGCAAACGCTTTTGCCGGTTTCGGCGAGCGGTTCAGGAGACCGTCCGGCAGTGGATGGTTCTGACCGGACGGCAGCAGCCGATTCATCCCGGAGCGGCGCCGATACCTCAAGGGCCGTTCAATCTTCACCGGGACGCCCGGATAGCATAGAACAATCGAGAGCGGTATATCTCAAAGAACATTTCGTTTATATACGTGACAAGATCACGGGCAGCATTTTATATCCGGAGATTGCGCGAAAGATGGGCTGGCGCGGACAGGTCAGGATCGCTTTCGTTGTTTGCGAAGACGGCGGCGTCCGCGACGTAAGAGTCATCGATGGTTCAGGATTTTCCATGCTGGATCGTAATGCGATTGACACGGTGAAAAATGTTGCGCCTTTCCCCAAACCTCCCGTCAGAGCGGAAATAAGAATGGCCGTGACGTATCGATTAAATTGAGCGGCAAGCGCGCTGCTCACAAACATTTACTCCGTTGGGCAAAATGACCGGTATTATCTCTTTTTGCGGAAGATCAGTTTGAGCGGCACTTTGTCGAAGCCGAATTCTTCGCGGATGGAATTCATCAGATAGCGTTCATAGGAAAAATGGACGCCTTTGGCGTGGGGGACAAAGAAAACAAAGGTGGGCGGTTTAATGCCGGTTTGCGTCGCGTAAGAAATGCCCATGGCCCGGTTCTGAAAACGCGCCATCGGATTTTTCCGGACGGATTTTTCCACCAGATCATTGAGCGGCGAGGTTCCCACCCGTTTGGTATATTGTGCATAAACGTCATTGATGACGTCAAATATTTTCGGCGCCCGTTGTCCGGTCAGCGCGGAAATAAAAATGATCGGAGCAAAATCCATGAACTTGATTTGATCATGAATTTTTTCAACAAACTTGCCCACGGTGGCATTGTCTTTTTCGATTTTATCCCATTTGTTGACGACAATAATACAGGCCTTCCCGCGTTCGTAAGCCAGACCGACAATTTTAGCGTCCTGTTCGGTGATGCCTTCTTCCGCGTCAATCAACACGAGGGCGATGTCACAGCGGTTGATTGTCTTTAACGCCTGGACGACGCTGTATTGCTCCAGCGTCAGGCTGATCTTGTTTTTCCGGCGGATCCCTGCCGTGTCAATCAGGAGATATTGTTTGCCGTGTACCTTGATGGTCGTGTCGATGGCGTCGCGCGTAGTGCCGGGTGTGGGGTTGGCGATGCTTCTTTCCTTGCCGGAAATCAGATTGATGAGTGATGATTTGCCGACGTTGGGCTTGCCGACAATCGCCACCGCAATGGGCTCTTCCTCATCGCCTTTGCTCTCAATAGCCTGGGGAAAACCCTCCGTCAGCACCGCCAGCAGTTCATCGACGCCTAATCCGTGTTGAGCGGAGATCGGATAAATTTCATCGATGCCCAGCCGGTAGAATTCGGTGAGCAATTCTTCATGCCGCGCGCCGTCCACTTTGTTGGCGGCGTAAAATACATTTTTGCTTCTGCTGCGCAGTTGACGCGCTATTTCGATGTCCGTCGGAGTGAGGCCGGCTTTGCCGTCCATCAGGAAAATGATCACGTCCGCTTCTTCAATGGCCAGGTTCGTCTGTTCGCGCATCTGGATCAAAATGCGCTCTTCCGTGACGGGTTCAAATCCGCCGGTGTCAATCAGGGTGAAAGCCTTATCGTTCCAGACGCAATCCATATAGTTGCGGTCACGTGTGGCGCCCGGTTCGTCGATGACGATGGCTTTCTGCTTTCCCGCAATACGGTTGAAAAGCGTTGATTTGCCCACATTGGGGCGGCCGACAATGGCGATGACGGGTTTTGCCTGCATGGAAACCTCTATTTGATAAGTCCGAACTCACGTAACATTTTGTCGGAGCTGGTCCAGTCTTTCTTGACGCGTACAAACAATTCCAGAAAAACCTTCGCGCCGAAAAGTTTTTCCATCGCCAGCCGGGCCTGCGTCCCGATTTTTTTCAGCATGCCGCCCTGTTTGCCGATCATGATTGCTTTTTGCGAATCTTTTTCCACATGAATGGTGGCGCTGATGCGAATCAGATTTTTTTCTTCATCTTCCTTGAACGCGTCAATGGTTACAGCGGTTACGTACGGGATCTCCTGCGACGTCAGCAGCGTAATCTGCTCCCGGATAAACTCTCCGGCGATAAACCTTTCAGTGGCGTCAGTCGCTATATCGTCGGGGAACAGTTGCGGACCTTCCGGGAGAGCCTCTTTCAGGCAGGAAAGCAACTCGTCGATGCCGTTGCCTTTCAGTGCGGAGATCGGGAAAATGCCGGCGAAGTCATGAAGTTTGCTGTATTGATCGATCAGTGGCAGCAGCGCGGGTTTTTCAACCCGGTCGATCTTGTTGATGGCCAGAAACACCGGCGCCCTGGCCGGGGCGAGCGCTTCGATCAGAAAAAGATCGTGCGGGCCGATCGCGCTGTCCGCTTCGACGATCATGAGCAGAAGATCGGTGTCACCGATTGTATCCTGTGCCGCCTGAACCATGGCGCGGTTGAGCGGCGTTTTCGGTTTGTGCATTCCCGGCGTGTCCAGGAAGATCAACTGTGCGTCAGGTAAGTTCTTGATGCCTGTGATGCGGTTGCGCGTGGTTTGCGGTTTGTTGGCGACGATGGAAATTTTGTCGCCGACAATCGCGTTAAAAAAGGTTGATTTGCCCACATTCGGGCGTCCTAAAATGGCGATAAAGCCGGATTTAAACACAAGTATTCTCCAATGATTTTATGCGATTCCTGGAATATCGAGAGACAAAGATTCCTCTGTTTCGGTGTTCAGCGACAGGTGCCCAAGAAGGCCTTCGCGGACGGAGTCTATAACAATTCGTGCGTCAGGGTAAAGCTTTTTTATTGCGTCGACATTCTTATTGCCCGGGCCGCGAAAATTGGACAGGTCACGCTGGGCCACACTGAAGTGTAATACCCCGGTATGTTTCGGTACATCCCGCAGCAATCTCAGCGTATATGAAAAAAAGATTGCGGAATAGACCAGGCTGCCGAAAGCCGGATGCATCGGGCCTGCCGGCACAGCCCCCTCTTGATGCATTTCAGACGTCATTTGCAGGCCGAAACGGATGATATGGATGCCGGCTGGCGTCAGCGTCTCCCAGGCCAGATGACACCACTTCACCGCTTCGGTCAGGCTGAGCGGTTGATAGCGTCCGAGACGGTATTCATAGGCGAGCGGTGTGTCCTTAAAAACGAGCACCGGATGGATGCGTGCGGTATCTGGTCGAAGTTCAGCCGTACGCAGCAATGTTTCCATAAAGCTTTCGCGCGTGTCGCCGGGCAGGCCGGCCATCAGGTGCAGGCCTGCCTGGAAGCCGCGGGCCTTGAGCAATTGCATGGCCCGGATGGTGGCTTGCCCGTCATGACCTCGATTAGCGGTACGGAGAACGTCATCATTGAAGGATTGAGCGCCGATTTCAACGGTTCTGACGCCTGCGGCGTGTAAAAAAGCCAGGTGGTTGTCATCAATGTAGTCCGGTCTGGTGGAAATCCGGATGGAGTCTGCCTGCCCTGTTTGCAGATAAGTGTCGGCCCATGATAAGAGCCGCTTTTGATAGTCAATGGCCAGGCCGGTAAAATTGCCGCCGTAAAAGGCGATTTCCACGCGCCTGCGCTTGTCTTTGTTCCAGCGCAGATAGGAGGCGACTTCGGCGTCGAAGAAACTTCTGATAATTTCCGGAGCGAAATCTCCCGCGGCAATCTTTTCATTGCAGAAGATGCAGTGCTGCGGACACCCGCCGTTCATAATAAAGATCGGAATAATCAGTGGTTTCGCAGGATTTTGGACTTCAGCCGCTGCCTTCACTCATGCAGACTTTCCCAGGCTTTTTGCGCCGCCTGTTTTTGCGCGTCTTTTTTGTTTTTTCCCCGGCCGATTTGCCGGATATCGCCGCCTGCGACTACCTCCACTTCAAAGGTTTTGTCGTGATCAGGGCCGCTTGAGTCAAGGACGGTATAGAGCGGTGCGGATTTGTATTTCCTCTGACACAGTTCCTGTAAAGCTGTTTTATAATCGAAACATTGTAAATTCAGGGTTTCGTCATTCAAGAGAGGCTTCATAAGCTGCTTGAGGAAAGTTTTTGTTTTGCTGAAACCGGAATCGAGGTAAATTGCGGCAATGACCGCTTCGAGCGCGTTGGCCAGAAGGGATTCTTTGGCGCGCCCGCCGGAGTTTTCTTCACCTTTTCCCAAGAGCAGGCATTCTCCCAGATTAAGTTTTACGGCCAGATCCGCCAGCGGTTTTTCGTTGACCAGCAAAGAACGGATTTTGGAAAGGGTGCCTTCGTCGGAATCGGCATGCTTTTTCATCAGCAGGTCGCTGACGCAAAGCCCCAGAACCGCGTCACCCAGAAATTCGAGCCTTTCGTTATCGCTTGCGCCCGGCTGCGGATTTTCATTGATATAGGAACGGTGTGTCAGAGCGGTCGAAAGCAGATCGGGATTGCGGAAAACATAGTGCAGCTTTTCCTGAAGAGCGGTTAATCTTTTTTCTCTGTCTTTACTCATGAACAACCCTGCCTGTAAGTTTACCTTCCCGGTAATGTTCGATCCCGACCCCGACGATCTTATTTACTAAAGAAGAGGGGTGTTTGTCCAGTATTACCGGAAGATAGTTGTGTGAGAAACCTTTGGCGAGACCGGTTTTTTTGTCTTTGGTTTGTTCTACCAGCACCGGCAGAGTCTTTCCCAGAAACCGCAGGGCGAATGCTTCTCTTTTTTTTGCGCCCAGTTCCCGCAGGATTGCGGCGCGTTCTTTTTTAACTTTTTCCGGAACTTTGGGCTGGATGGCGAGCGCGGCGGTGCCGGGCCGTTCAGAATAGGGGAAGACGTGCAGATAAGCTAAGGGTAAATCGGATAGAAGCTGCAAGGTGTGGCCGAATTCCTTTTCCCCTTCACCGGGAAAACCGACCATGACGTCAATTCCAATGGCGACATCGGCTACCCGGCGAGCCACTTTCTCAATCAGCGAACGATAGAATGCCGTATCATAGCGGCGCTTCATCATTCTCAGAATGTCATCATCGCCGCTTTGCAATGGAATATGCAGGTGAGGGCAAAGATTTTCGTGCACGCCAAAAAGGTGAAGCAACTCGTCCGATATCTCGTTTGGTTCGATGGAACTGAGCCGGAATCTTGCCTTTGGATTCTGAGACAGCAACGTCGCAAGCGTCCGGGGCAGATCGGTTTCGGGCTGCAGGTCATGACCATAGTACCCCAGATGAATGCCGGTGAGCACAATTTCCTGATAGTCCTGCCGGGTAAAGTTTTGCGCGCCTTCGAGCAAATCAGGCACGGGCAGGCTGCGGCTTTTGCCGCGGGCGAAAGGCACGATGCAATAGCTGCAAAAGGCGTTGCAGCCGTCCTGAATCTTGAAAAATGCGCGGGTTCTTCCGGCAAGCCCGGGTGCCGGGGCGGAAAGAAATTGCTTTTGCAGCGCAATGTCACCGACAAGGATGCCCGGCGGGCCGGGGTCCGGATAATTCAGCAGTTCGACGATCCGATGCTTCTGATCATTGCCCACAACGCAGGTGACGCCGTCGATTTGAGACAGCATTCCGGCCTGTGTCTGTGCATAGCATCCGGTCACGATGACGCGGGCGCGGGGATTTAAACGCAGCGCCCTGCGGATGAGCTGACGCGCCTGAAAATCCGCAAAAGCCGTAACGCTGCATGTGTTGATGATATAGGCGTCGGCGACGGTATTAAAAGGCACCGTCGTAAAACCGGCAGATTGCAAATCAAGCGTCAGTGCCGCCGCGTCACACTGATTAACCTTGCAGCCTAAGGTGGCCAGACCGACATTCCTGATCGTTCCGTCGTTGTTCAATGGTGTTTGTTTCCTTTGTTAATTTTATTCCGGCGTTTTATCTATGAGGCAACTTGCTCTTTGTCAAGATAAACAAAAAATGGATTTTATGATAAAAATGAGTTAAATTATCAATTACAACTAGCAACAATAAGGGAAGGGAGCTTTCAACATGGAAACCATATCAGCTTATTTTACGGCGCATCCGACGGTTTTTACGCTGCTGACGATTTTTGCCGTTATCATGATTCTGTATTTTATTTTGAGTAAATTTGTTAAATTAGCGATCGTTCTTTTAATCGTCATTTTGCTGGTTGGCGGGGTTAATTTTTTCAAAGACCCGGCACCCATGTCCGACAAAATCAAGCAATCCGTCCAGACTTTCAAAACCGGCGGAGAGCAGGTGTGGGATAAGTTCAGCAGTTTATGGCGTGATACCAAAAACATAGCCGATAAAGCCAAAAAAGCACCGGGGGACATCAATAAATTGCTGGATACCGCAAAGAAAGACGCCGGCAAATAATATTGGCTATGTAATAAAAAGATCGTTGGTCGAAAAATTCGGATCGGTCGTCAGATTCACGCCCATTCTCCTCAGCCCCGCTTCATCGCCGGGTGTGGGAATGTGGGTCATGTGAACTTCGCAATTTTGCAATTCCTTTAATTTTTCCAGGGCCAGTTCCGCCGCCGGATTGGTTGTGGCGCTGATGGCAAGCGCGATGAGCGCTTCTTCCAGGTCAAGACTCACATTCTTTTCGTGCAGCATTTCAGTTTTCAGCCTGCGGATCGAATCCGTTATGTTGGCCGGCAGTAGTTTGATTTTTTCGGGAATATCCGCCAGATGTTTGATCGCGTGGATCACCACACTGGATGCCGCGTGCATCAAGGGGGAGTTGTTGCCCGTGATAATCGATCCGTCGGCAAGCTCGATGGCCGCGCCGCAGAAGATTCCTTCATTCCCCCTGTCGCGTTCCATTGCTTCCTCGGCTGCCCTGCGCGCAGGCATTACCACGCGTCTGTCCTCCGGTTTCAGATTGAAATCGCTGAGAAACAATTCAACGCGTTGCACCGTTTCCTTATCGGAAAATCCCATGGCATATTCGCAGCGGTAACGGAAATAACGGCGGATGATTTCCTGTTTGGCTGCTTCTTTTGTGACGTCGTCATTAATAATGGCAAATCCGGCGCGATTAACGCCCATATCGGTGGGAGACTTATAGAAGGACTCCTCGCCGGTGATTTTTTCCAGAATTCTCTTTAACACCGGAAAGACTTCCACATCACGATTGTAATTGACCCAGGCTTCGCCGTATGCCTCCAGATGCAGCGGATCGATCTGGTTGAAATCGCGAATATCGGCGGTGGCCGCTTCATAGGCGACGTTCACGGGATGTTTGAGCGGCAGATTCCAGATCGGAAAGGTTTCAAACTTGGCGTAGCCGGATTTGACGCCTCTTTTGTAGTCGTGATAAAGCTGGGAAAGGCAGGTCGCCAGCTTCCCGCTGCCCGGCCCCGGTCCCGTGACAATCACCAGTGGTTTCTCGGTGGGAATATGTTCGTTGGCGCCGTAGCCTTCATCGCTGACGATTAAATCCACATGGGTCGGGTACCCCTTTGTAAAGCGATGCGTGAAGACCCGGATACCGCGTCGTTCCAGCTTGTTTTTGAATAAAATGGCTGAAGGCTGATTCTCAAACCGGGTAATGACAACGCCCATTACATTAATATCCCAGCCCCGCAGATCATCAATCAGTTTCATTGCGTCCGAATCGTAAGTGATGCCGAAGTCCGCACGGATTTTTTTTCGTTCAATGTCGCCTGCATAGATGCAAAGTAATATATCCGCCCGGTCTTTCAGTTCTTTGATGAGACGCATTTTGACGTTGGGATCATAGCCGGGCAGTACCCGGGCTGCATGATAGTCATAGAGCAGCTTGCCGCCGAATTCCAGATAGAGTTTGTTGTTGAATTTTTCAACGCGTTTTAATATTGATTCAGTCTGCTGTGAGATGTATTTTTCATTATCGAATCCATTTTTGCCTGTTGCCATAAGAAGTTTCAGCGCCTCCCTGAGATTGGATGATGGTTTTAATTTTGTACGAAAATGTCTGCATAGATAACAAAGATGTATTTTAAAAATACATTTTTGCTTCATATATCAATTGAATAATTTTATCCAAAAGAAAATGGTCAAATCATTTGATAAATGAAATGTTGTCGATACGGACCAATGAAGACGGGAAAGGTCATCCGGTTAAAGATGTTGTTCTGATTACATTAAATTGATTTCCATGGCGCGCACGGGGCAGGCGGAAACACAAAGTTCGCAGCCGTTGCACTTTTCAGGATCAAACAAAACTTTTTGCGTCTGTTTTTCGAAGGATAAGGCGCCGGTCGGGCAAAACCCGGTGCAGGCGCCGCAATGAACGCACTTATCGCAATTCTGACTCACGCTTTTGGAAAGAGACTCAACTTTCAATCCCATTTCTTTTAGAAAATGGATGCCACGGTCGAAATCTTCTTTCTGCCCGGATAGTTCCAGTACGATCACGCCTTCGCGGCGTGGATAGATTCTTGCTTTAAGAATATTAAAGACCAGATTGTGTTTTTGAGACAAAAGATAAATGACCGGTTGCTGGACAACCTCCGGTGTATAGCGAATAACTATTTTTTTCGAGTACATAGCCTGAAAAGTGGAAACCTTCTAAATTTGCGGCATGTTAAGAAATGCACGGCATAATGTCAAGGCAATAATTGTGTCATGCGCATGAACTTGCATATTAATTCCCGCTGCTGCAAGACGTGCGTCAATTTATGACTCGACAATTTGCGGCAAGATGGTTGATCTGATTGCTTTGCAATCTATTGACGTACATTAGTATCCCGTTGTCTTGAACTAACATTTTCGTGCAAGCAGGCGCCGGGGTTATGACTTGTCTTCCTGTTGTTTTTTTTGCGCATCGGCGCCAAACAGATCAAAAAGAGGTTTGAATGGTGAAAGACCGGCCATGGCCTGTGGATCCATTTTGGGGTAATTTTCGCCATACTCGAGCCACTTTTTGAACTGGTCATCAGCCACATTGCGGAACAACAGATAATTACGAATCGTCTGCTCGAGATACTTTTCGAAGAAATCCGTGAGCACATTTTCACCATATTGAATAATCAGATAGAGCAGGGGAGGGGGTAAAAGAAATTTCTTTTTACGGGCCTCTTCTAAAACAATTTGCGTGAGAATGGCCGGGGTGACATCTTCGCCGGTTTTGGCGTCCGTTACCTGAATCTTCCGGCCATGACGGATGGTTTCTGTTACGTAATCCAGTGTAACGTAAATACTTTTTTCCGTATCGTAAAGTCTGCGGTTGGTGTATTTTTTGAGCAGCAGCGTGTTTTTATCCATTAGGGAATTCCTTTCCCTTTTCTTACGTAATTATAATGAATATTGCAACATAAAATAATTATCGGCATTGGTGTTGATGGTGAAAGTTTTTTAAGTATATGTAAATATTATGCTAAATAAATTTCGCCATAAATAATGCGACTAATAAGAAATATTGCACTGCAACAAAAATATTATTGACAAAGGAAGAATACTGATTATAATTAGCTTCAAGACAAAACAAAAAAGGGAGAATTCGTTATGGATAACAAAGAAATAACTAAGAAAATGATTGATGGACACAAGAAGGCATTTGAGACCGGGTTTAATTCGATGGTCATGTTGCAGGAGCACACATCCAAAGCGGTAGATAATTTACTGAAACAGTCCCCGTGGATTCCGGTTCAAACCAAGTCAATGATCACTGAATGGACCAGTATCTATAAGAAGGGTGCGATGGATTTCAAGGAAGCAGCGGATAAGAGTTATTCAAAACTGGAAGAGGTTTTAACGTCCAGTCTTGAAACAGTCAAAACAAAATCAAAAAATTAAATAAAGGGTGATGAACATGGATTCCACAATGATCAAACAAATTCTGGATTTCAACAAAAAGGCTTTTGACGACAGCTTTAACGCTGTCGTGACTGTTCAGGAGCATGCGGAAAAAATGGCGCGCATATTCTTTGAAAAGTCTTCGTTTTTCCCGGAAGAAGGTAAGAAAATTGTCGAGGACTGGGTTCATACCTACAGAAACGGGTTGGATGAATTCCGGACAAATGTAGACAGCCGGTTTGAGCTTGTTGAAAAATATCTTTTGTGCGCCGCGGATCAGATGGAATCGTCGTTCAACACCATTGTCAAACCAGCAGGGCAGTATGCAGCTGCCGATGATCAGCTGACGAAAAAGGTTGCTGCCGATCTTAATGCCGCCGCGAAGCGAAAGCCGCCGGTTAGGAAAGAAAAGATCAGCCGCAGGAAAACTGGCAAACAATAATAAACGATAAACTAAGCAAGGAGGAAATTATGGAACCCAAACAGATGGCAAAACAAATGGTGGATTTTAACAAAACAGCTTTTGATAATTCATTTGAAGCGATGGCCGTTATTCAGGATCAGACTGAAAAAATGGTGAACAGCATGATGCAGCAGACGGCTTTTTTCCCGGAAGAAGGCAAGAAACTGATCAATGACTGGATCAAAACCTACAAGAAGGGCCGTGAAGAATTCAAGGCCGCTGCGGATGAGAATTTCAAAAAAGTTGAAACGTTTTTTGCGCAAAAATAAAAACACAATAGAAAAGGCCGCCGCGAATAATCGCGGCGGCCTTTTCTATTTCAACGATATCGCGGATTTTTCGACAAACAGATCTTATGCTTTCGGCGCTTTGGGAGGGCTGACCAGCCCTTCGCCCTCCAGCACAACCACACCGTCCTGGTTGGTGCACGTGGTTTTCAAACGGACGCGGTTTTTTTCGGTGATTAATTCAATAACTTCTACCCGCGCCGTAATGGTATCGCCAATGCGCACCGGCGCCAGAAAACTCAACTCCTGTTTCATGTAAATGGTTCCGGGGCCGGGCAGCTGGTTGGCAATAATGGCCGAGATGAACCCCGCCGTGAGCATGCCGTGCGCGATGCGGGTTTTGAAAAAGGTGTTTTTTGCATAGGCCTCGTTGACATGCGCCGGATTGAAATCGCCGGTGATGCCCGCGTATAAATAAATATCCGTTTCAGTCACGGTTTTGGCAAATTCCGCTGTGTCTCCTACTTTAATCTGATCAATTCTTTTTCCAGCGATCATCGAAGAATTACCTCCTTTTAATTTAGAACAATGGCCGGTGACGTGAAAGTTTAAGAAATCCAGCACATCATTAAGATATCTGCCGTCGGCCGATATGACAGGATTATAATGAGACGCCGCACTAAAACCAGGATTTATGACTCCATATATTTTCTTTCAAATCCTTTATGTCATCCTGTATCACCATATACATGCAGGCATTGTTAATGGCCAGGCCGCCCTGGTAGGCCAAAGCCGTGACCAGCAGGATTTCATCTTCGGCGAATTCTCTTTGCCGTCCGCTGTATACGATGAGAACGCCGATGACATCCTCCTTGGATTTAATCGGAACATACAGCATGGAGACAATGCCTTCTTCTTCTTTTTCTTTCTTATACTGAATGCCCTTGTCCTCAAGCACGTTCTTAATGATGATGGTCTTGCCTTTCAGGGCTTCAGCCATGTTTTTATCTGCCACGATAGGCCCTTTATTCAGATATTTTTCGCTCAGTCCGAAACAGGCCACCCGTTTCAGGGTTCGTTTATCCTCATCCAGCAATTGAACGGCTGCCGCTTTAAGACGAAGTGATTTGACCAGATCATGTGTCATTGCCTGCAGGATGGTTTTAACATCCAGGCTTTCGGAAATGCTTGCGGCCAGTTTCAGGAAGGTACGGGATTGATGGCGCAGTCTCCGGATCAGGAGGGCATTTTCAATCTCCGAGCCGCCCTGTTCGGCCAGAATGGACAGAAAATCGATTTCATCTTTGCTGAATTTACGGATATCTTTGGTGTAGAGACTGAGAATGCCCAGCATCTTGCCTTTATCCATGACCGGCACGGACAGAATCGATCCGATGCCTTCCGCTTTTTTGGCCTCCCGGTTCGTCAGCCGCTTGTCCGTCGTCGCATCACGAAAATACATGTAGCCGTCTTCCAGCAGCTGCGGACTGATTTTGACGGCGTGTGCCGGCCCCGCGTGGATATATTTTTCGGAAAGACCGACCTGCGCCACTGCTTTGTTGTGAATAGAACCTTCTGAATTTTCATCCATCACAAAGATGACGGCTGCCTTGGCTTTCAAGGTATCTACCGCCGCGGACACAATCAGGTGCCCGATTTTGGTATGGTCCTCCGTTGCGCTGATGTCTCTGCTGAGCTTGCTCAAGGCGCGAAAATATTTTTCTTCAGTTGACATAATCCCCTCTCCCTTTTTTATATGGCTTCAGCGATTTTTTGAATAAGTGATATCTTGCCCTTTCCCGGTGTTGACGGATGTATATTTTTTGGTTTGCCTGACTCTTTCTTCCTTACGCCGGTTTGTTTGACAGGGGCTTTTTTCTTCGCGGCCGGACTTTTCAGTTTAGCATCAACTTTAACCGGTGGCGCTTTCTTGATAATTGCCTGTTGTTCAGTTTTCTCCGGAGCAGTTGTTTCCGTCTGATCACGTTCTTTAAGCCACCGGACAATTTTCGGGGCAAACTGTCTCTGAAATCTGGAGCTGACATAGATGCCGATGTGCCCGGTTTCCAGACAAACATCTTCCGTATCCTTGCTTCCAACGGCGCCGGTCAGCTGATTACAGGCCTGAGGGGGCACCAGATGGTCGTATTCGCCGAAAAAATTGAGCAGCGGCATGGTCAATTTCTTTAAATCCACCGGCTCGCCTCCCAGCAGCAGCTTGCTTTGGATCAGCAGATTGTTTTTGTAGCAGTCGTCCACGAACTGGCGAAACGTTTCTCCGGGAACGTCGGGACTGTCGAAAATCCAGCGCTCCATGCGCACGAAATTTTCCACAAAGTCCTTATTGTCCATGTTTTCCATGAAACCGACATATTTATCGATCATCAGACGCGCGGGATTCAAAAGGAGAAACCCGAAATTCATCAGATCTCCGGGAATATTGCCGAATGTTCGAATCATCCGGTCCGTGTCGATGTTTTTCATCCAGACATGCAAAAGGCCTTTGTCCGTATCGAAACTGGACGGCGTAACGGTGGTGATTAAGTTTTTAATCTTTTCCGGATGCTGGGCGGCGTACATGACGCAAAATGTTCCGCCCATGCAAATGCCCATCAGATTAATTTGGGGGACATTGTGTTTATTTCGGATGAAATCAATGACATTATTCATATAGCCGTTGACATGATCGTCAATGGTCAGGAAGCGATCCTTGCGTTTGGGATATCCCCAGTCCACCATATATAAATCGATGCCACCCTCCAGAAAGGTTTTGACGACACTTCGATCCGGCTGCAAATCCAGCATGGTTTCCCGGTTGATCAGAGCGTAAACCACCAGCAGGGGGACTTTTAACTTGTTGTCCGCGTTTTCATTGCGCGAGTAATGCTTCACCTTGACCCGGTCTTCTTCATACACAATTTCATAGGGCGTCGAGCCAAGTTCATAGTTGAGTTCGCCCAGTAACACGTCGGATGCCTTGGAAACGCGCTTTTGCGTTTTCTCCGCGTCTTCGGCCATTCGCTCCATGATCAGGTCGATAGGAATTTTTGTTGAATTCATAAAAATATTTCCTCGCGAAAATCTTCGGTCACCATCCGCCCGCGGCGGGATGGACGGCTACTTTGCGACCTTCAGGTTATTGGGTGAAATATCGAGCTGCTTTTCCAGCTCTTTAACTCTTTTTTTGAGAAGGTGGAATTCCTCGTACAGATCATCCATGTCTTTGTGCGTTACAACAGGCATCAGTTGGAGTAAATCGTTCATGGCTTCATTTCTGGCAATGATGAAATCTTCCAGTTTGTTGAGCGTCCGGTGCAGCACGTCGGTATATTCTTCGGATTTGAACAGATTCATGTAGTGGCCTTCCAGAATCTTCAGCCACATCCCGTAACTTTCTTTCGCGTCTTTGGGCAGATGGCCTTCCTCCGCCATCTGCTGGAGCTTTTCCTGAAGCACCTTGAAAGATTTTTCCATCGGCAGGTACAGGATGGAAAGAAACTCGGCCAGCGTGGTTTCAAAGAGATTGTGCTTATCCAGCATTTCATTGAAACGTTCGGAGTAATAACGGGTCAGTCCCAGCGGCGGAATTTTCAGGTATTGCCTCAGCTCTTTTTCATAGACATCCGTCAGGGCCCTGAAAACTTCCTGATCCAGATTGTCGAAATTATAAGCTTCCGTGCGCTTGCCGATCTTACCCGCCTTTTCCATTAAATGGTTTTGTATTTGCATGGCGGCATCAAAGCCGGATCTGGCCATTTTCAGGAGAATTTCCGGCAGCGCGCTGACAGAGCTGGCGGCCGCTGAGACGGATTCCGGCTCGCTCATTATCCGGGAAAAAGATTTGAGCAGATTCAAATTGGTTTCCAACTGCTGCGTGAAACGGTTTTGTACGGCGGTCTGTGTTTTAAGCGTAGTATCCGAATTAGGCGGCATTGTTTTCGCCATATTGAGCCACATATCTGTGACGGCCTTCAGCCACGGAAACACCGAAGTATCATTGAAAGAGAATTGTTTACCTTCGTCAGCCATGGTTACCTCATTTGATCAATAATGTCGGAAAAAAATTTGAATAACAAAAACTAATAAGAAAACAACAAACATTGATAATAAATGAACTACCGGCTTGAAAATCAAGGGATGTACATTATATTTATATAATCAATCTCGAGATCCGAAACCGGTGCTTATTTGTTATTAAACTGTTGTAATTTTTAATATAGATTAAGACATTTGTCAATGTATTTCGGATGCTTCCATGCGGAGGCCGTTGGGGATTGTCCGGGAAAAAAATTGGCGTTAAAATGAAAGGAAAAATTATCCGGACTGCATGATTCAGGGGGATGCATGAAACAGGAAAAAGATACCGGGGTGGAAAAGTTAACACCTGACGAATTATTAAATGTAATTGGCGTATCGCCCGCCGATAACGAGGAAAACATGAACACGGCGCTGCCGTGGAAAAGCAAAATGGTTGGCGCTGAGGTCAGAGGCTTATTCGGTTATCAGAGAATTCTGGATTCCATCAGCAAGGATGTTAATGTGTTCGGGCCCTGGGCCATAGCTGCCGCTTGGCAAAGCGCGCTCCTTGATACGATATTGCGGCCCATCAGGGCCAGCGCCCGCCTGGCCGTTGGCGCCTCCAGAAATCCGGACGCGATCGCGGATATGAACGGCTGGATATATAAAAGCTATTCCCGGCTGCTTTACACCTTAACCGGTTTCTTTATTAAAGACGGCAAATTCAACCGTGAAAAGGCGCGGATGATCTGCACAACGGCAAAAGGCAAGGAGTACTTGAAAAACTATCTGGAAGAGTTTGCCCAACTCGAGCATGAATACAGCAACATCGGGCTGACGCGCCTCAAGGCAATGAAAGAACTCTTAAAGTGCCTGCTGGTTTTGATTACGGAAAAACCTTTTGCCAATGGTTATCTGCCCTTTGCCAAAACCAACCCTGATGAAACCCTGATGACGTCTTTCGAGGACTATCTTATTGAAAACCATCGGCGCATGGAGAATCTCTACACGGAAAACGCTTTTGACATCAAAGAATATTCCGAAAGAGCAACAGCAGGCCGGATCGGTTGTTCCGCTTATGAATATGTGGAGGGGTCAAAAGTCCACCGGGTGAGCCTGCGTTATTATCCGGTTCCGCGGGGGAGCAAGCCAAACGGCAAAATTATCTATATGGCAACCCCGCTCATCAACAAACCGGAACTGTTCGATCTGACGTCCGGCAAATCCGTTGTCGAAGCTCTGCTCAAAAAAGGCTACATCATTTATCTGGTTGATCACGGCGATCCGGGCTGGGAAGAAACGGAGCTGGGGCTGGATTTTTACGGGAAAACCATTCCCGATCTTTACATTGATATGATTAAAAAGCGTCATCCCGAAAATGAAATCTATATCATGGCTTATTGTATGGGCGGCACGCTCATTTTGCCTTATCTGGCCAGACGGGCCGAAGAGCGGCTGGCTTCCGGTAAAAAGATGGACATCAAAAAAATCGCCCTGATGGCCTCACCGACCAAGTTTGATGATGAAGACAGCGGGCACGGCCCGATTCGAAAACTGATCCGCCGCGATTACGATCCCGATCTGATGAAAGAACTTTTCGGCGCCGTCAATATCCCGCCGCAGGTGATTGAAGCGGGGATGAATGAAATTCAGCCCGGTGTTCAATACACGGTTGTTCTGGGTTTTTACGGCCGCGCCGAAATCAGGCAATCGATAGAAGAAGCGGCGCCGTTCCTTTACTGGTTGACGCACGGGACCAAATTTCCCGTTACCGCTCATATTCAGTGGATACAGAATATATTTCTCGGCAACCAGATTTATGAAGGGACTTATTGTCTTCCCTCCGCCAATCCCAAGTTTGACGGCAAGCCGGTGAATATGAACATTCTGAAAAAGGCGGGTGTGGCCATTTTTGATTACAAGGGGTCGAGAGATCCCATTGCACCGGCGGGGTCCTGCGTGGCCGGCGCGACATGGGGGCTAGTGGATAAAGGCAATGTCCATTTTCTAAGCGAGCAGCTCAACCGGACGATTGAAAAAAACATCGGCCATATTTTTGTCGTCAGCCGCAAACTGCTGGCGGAATATCTGGAGTTGGTCGAGGATTTTTACCAAGACTGACAGAGTCCCCTTTTTTACCACCTGATACCCTAATCACCTGAAGGTGACGAGAGGGCACGCGAGAGGGGAATTTAGAGGGATTTGAGCCAGAGCTCAAGTTAGCCCCCCTTTTCTTAAGGGGGATTTTATCTCTTCAAATCCTCCCCAACCCTCCTTTATTAAGGCGGGAGCTTACACAAATGAGAGCATGATTAGTGGGACTTACAGACCCGTTATTTTTCTTCCAGAAGTTCTTTCCAGGGAATTGTCGGGAAGACTTTATTTAACGGATGCTCGTCATCCACCAGGTGATGCTCCAGGCGGGCGAATGTTTTTTCAGCGATCTTTTTGACGTCATCAGGATTGACAACCTTATCCCGCGTGCCATGGTAAATGATCACCGGGATTTGCAGCTTTTCTTTAGCGGCGTTTTCAAAACCTTCCAAGATCAGCGCGGGAGCAATCAGGATCAATTTTTTCACCCTCGGTTCCTCATCGAGCGCGAAGCGGGCCGCCATCAGGCCGCCAAAACTGGACCCCACAATAATCAGTTGGTCTTTGCCGCTGAGAATCTTTTTGAGCTTAATCATCCGGGTTTCAAAATCGCCCGCGTAATCTTCAATGATCATCTGCGGAAAGGACTTTCGAAAAAACTGCGCCTTGTTTCCCTGCGATGTACTTTCCAGACCATGAATAAAAACAAGTGTGTTCCCCATTATTTTACCCTCTGACATTGTTCGTAGACATCATTAATTTGATATTGCCCGGATTATGCCATTGTGTTACACCTTGCGCAACATTATTTTCAAACAGGAGATGAAACATGGCTTTGGTATTACCTTTTAAAGCGGTTCGCCCGCAGGTGAAGTATGCGGCACAGGTAGCAGCGCTGCCGTACGATGTGATGACACGGGAAGAAGGACAAAAAGCGGTGGCAGGCCATCCGTTGAGTTTTATGCACGTGGAAAAATCAGAAATCGATGTACCGGACGGAACGCGTCCGGACGATGCCATAATTTATGAGACCGCAAAGAAAAACTTCAGTAAATTGAGGGAAGACGGCATCCTGAAGCAGGATGAATCGCCCTGTTATTATGTCTATCGTCAGCAGATGGGGGCTCAGGTGCAGACGGGCATCGTCGGCGTAATGAGCGCCGCGGAATATGACGAAGGAAAGATCAAGAAGCACGAGCTGACCAGGCAGGACAAGGAAGATGACCGCATCCGCCACGTGGACAACGTCAACGCGCAGACCGGCCCCGTGTTCATTAGCTACATGGCGCGTCCCGGCATCAACGCGCTTACGGAAAAGATTGTGAAAGGCAAGCCGGAATATGATTTTACCGCCGAAGACGGCGTGATCCATACCGCCTGGGTCGTGGCGGATTCCGCGCAGATTGAAGAACTCCGTAAAGAATTTGCAGAGGTTGACGCGCTGTATATCGCCGACGGGCATCACCGAGCCGCCGCAGCCGCCACCGTCGCGCGCAAGCGCCGCAAGGACGGTCAGGTGCAGGAATCGGACCGGGTGCTTGCCGTGTTTTTCCCGCACAATCAATTAAAGGTCATGGACTACAACCGCGCGGTGAAAGACCTGCAGGGCCTCACCGCCGAACAGTTTCTGGAGAAGATCAGCGCCAAATTCACCGTGACGAAAAACTTTGCCGCAAAATCACCCGGGCGTCTGCATGATTTCGGCATGTATCTGGGCGGCGCGTGGTATTGCATCACGATCAAAGAAGGGGTCTACAACGCCAAAGATCCGGTGGCCAGCCTGGACGCGGCCATTTTGCAGGAACACCTGCTGGCGCCTGTTCTGGGCATTTCCGATCCGCGCACCGACGACCGCATTAAATTCATCGGCGGCATCCGGGGCATGGCGGAGCTGGAAAAGCTGGTGAATCAGGACGGCTTTGCCGTCGCCTTTTCGCTGTATGCCACCACCATGGAGCAGATTATGAATGTGGCCGACGCCGGCGCGATTATGCCGCCCAAGTCCACCTGGTTTGAACCCAAGCTGCGCAGCGGTTTGTTTGTTCATACCCTTTAGGGCACGTGCGACATTCCGGTTGCCGATGCCCATTGCGGTGTTCGCACTTTATCATAAGGAGGTTATCATGAAAAAAGTCCGATCGAATGGTTTGATATTTCTTGTCCTGATAATGGCTTTAGGTCTTTCCGGCTGCGCCAATACCAGGATTTACTCCATTAATATGGATTATAACGCCCAAAAGGCTGTTATCCCGGCTTACCTGAAACCGGATCAAAAAGCTTTGCAGTCCATCATCGGACTGGCCGAATTCAACGATGTGCGGAAGATAGCCGATCCGCTGGTGATCGGGCGCGTCATTGAAAAGAGCGGTGAGAATGTGTTGATTCTGCCTAAATACACAAAGCCGGCAAGGGCCGTCGCGGAAGGGGTAAGGCAGTATTTGAGAAAGGCGGGATATAATGTGTCCGGAGTCGGCCCGCAGTGGGATCTGCAGGAAGAAACCATGCCGCAGATGACGAACAGCAAAATTCTGATCGGCGGCGCCATTGAAGAGATGGATATCAACTGCCGCAGGGATTTTCCTTCCAATATCTACAAGACAAAAATGAAACTGACCATTTATATCGCGGATATGGCCAATAAAAAAATACTGCATCATGCCAATGTGGAAGCCACCACGTCGCTGGAACATATTTCTTTTTCGGAAGAGCGGCTGGGAGAACAGGCCAGCGTTGCGCTGGGCGACGCGATAGAAAAAATGCTGTCCAAGCGGGAGGTCGCGCAAAAAATCCGGGAAGCCCTCGACCGGTAGGATTTGATCGGATACAAGGCTTTTCCTTCACGTAGAGATATCCATTAACGTTTTCTTGATGAGGGGTAAATGTCATGAGTACAGACAGAAAAACCGGATTCAATAAAATTCTTTCCGTGTTCATGGATTATTTCGGTATGGGCCGCGCGGCATCCATCGTGGCCATGATCGTTGTCATTCTGGTCATTATCTTTGCCTGTTTCTGGTTCTTCCATTCCGCTCCGCCTAAGACGATTACAATCACCAGCGGGGAGAAAGGCAGCGCCTATTACAGCGTTGCCGAAAAATACGCCAAAATCCTCGCCCGCGACGGCGTAAAGCTGGTCATTTTACCCTCGGCCGGTTCCGTGGAAAACCTTCAGCGTCTGACCGATCGCACGTTTAAGGTGGATATCGGATTTGTACAGGCCGGTCTGGCCAAAGGACAAAATGTTGAAAATCTGGTTTCGCTGGGCAGCGTTTCTTATCAACCGCTTTTGATTTTTCATCGTCTGGGACAGCCTGTAGAGGTGTTGTCGCAGCTTGCAGGCAGGAGGATTGCCATAGGCCGTGAGGGCAGCGGGACGCGCAAGCTGGCCCTGGCCCTGCTTTCCGTAAACGGCATCGAGCCCGGCGGCGGCGCCGCGTTTTTGGATGCGGAGGGAGAAGAAGCAGCAGCCGCGCTGCTTGCCGGAAAAGCAGATGCCATTTTCCTCATGGCGGATTCCGCCTCATCGCAAACCATGCGCACATTGCTTAAGGCACCGGGCATTGGTCTGGTCAATTTTACTCAGGCCGACGCCTACGTTCGCCGGATCGGCTACCTCAATAAACTGACGATGCCGAAAGGCGCGATGGATTTCGGGAAAAATATTCCGACGCAGAACATAACGCTGGTTTGTCCCACCGTCGAACTGATCGCCCGGGATAATCTGCATCCGGCCTTGACCGATCTGCTTTTGGCTGCCGCAGTGGAAATACACGGCCGCGCCGCGCTTTTTCAGAATCGCGGCGACTTTCCCGTGGCCCTGGAAAACGAATTTAAAATCAGCGGCGACGCCAAACGCTTTTACAAATCCGGCAAAAGTTTCTTCTACCGCTATCTGCCGTTCTGGCTGGCCAGCCTGATCAACCGGATCCTGGTGGTGTTTGTGCCGCTGATCATCATTCTGATTCCCGGATTGAAAAGCATTCCCGCGCTTTTCCGCTGGCGCATGAGCCTGCGCATTAACCGGTGGTATCGGCTGCTCTTGCTGGTTGAACAGGACGCGGGCAACAAGGACAGGCCCCGGGATATCGGTGAACTGATCCGGAGGCTCGATGAAATCGAATCCGAAGTCAATCAAATGAAAGTGCCCGCCTCCTACGGCGACCAGTTCTACGTATTGCGCACACACATTAATTTTGTCCGAACCAAGCTTCAAAATACAATGCTGAATTGATTCATGCAGGAAACATAATGTTCATGCTCGGTTTTCCCCCTTTTCTAACCACCTAATACCCTGAAGGGCACGCGAGGTGGCGCGAGGGTGATTTAGGGGGCTTTTATCTCTTCAAATCCACCCCAACCCTCCTTTAGAAAGGAGGGAGTTTATCGCTGAAGCGAGACTCTTCCCTCTTTATGACCTGATTACCTGAATGTCACATGAGGGTGTGCGTCGCGTGAGCGATGAGGAAGTTTCTCATGAGCAAGTTTATTGAAAAGGTCAAACAGGAAATAGCCTATTACCGCGCGTTGATCGCACATCCGGACACACCCCGGGCTGCGCGGTGGCTGATCGGCGGCGCCCTGGCTTATTTGCTGTCGCCGGTTGACCTGATTCCGGACTGGATTCCCGTTCTCGGGTATCTGGACGATCTGGTGATTGTTCCGGGTTTAATCTATGGGGCGTTAATGATCATCCCGCCGGCCGTTAAACAGGAATGCCGGGAATCGACGACACGGAGCGCACCGGACGGGAATCATCCATCAAGCAAGAAGTAAACCGAGGAGAAGCCGCATGAAAATAATCAACACCGCGCCCATGTCCGATGCCACTTTGAAGAGCATGATTGAAAGTAAAGCTGAGGGATTATCGTTTACCGTTGTGGAAGCCCATAGAATGCCGGAACACAAACTGGCGGAATGGGTGGCCGATGCCGACATCGTTCTGGGCGACTATACGGGCGCAACGCCTATTACCCGCCGGATTGTTCAGGCGGCGAAAAACCTCAAACTGATTCAGCAGCCCAGCGTAGGTTACAATCATATTGATGTTGCGGCCTGCACGGAGTTTGGCATCCCCGTGGCCAACACACCCGGCGCCAACGATATCGGTGTTGCCGAACATACCATCATGCTGGCTATGGCCTGTCTGAAGAATCTGACATTTTACAATGCCAAAACTCATCAGGGGGAATGGCTTTTCATGCACGCGCAAAAAACGGGCATCTTTGAACTTCACGGCAAAACTTACGGATTGCTGGGCATGGGGCGCACCGCGCGCGCCGTGGCCGCAAGGCTTGTTCCTTTTGGCGTCAGGCTGCTGTATTATGATATTGCGCGTCTCAGCGCGGAAGATGAAAAGAAATATCAGGCCGTCTACGCGTCCCTGGAAGAAATCATGAAAACGGCGGACGTGGTCAGCATCCACCTGCCGCTGACGGAGACGACCGCCAATATCATCGACGTTCAAAAACTGAAGCTGATGAAACCCACGGCAATTCTGATCAACGTGGGGCGCGGCGCGCTGGTGGATGAAACCGCTCTGGCCGACGCGCTCCTGGCCGGTGAAATTGCCATGGCCGCCGTGGATGTCTTTGTCGAGGAACCGCCGCCTCAAAATCACCCGCTCTTTGGGTTGGAAAACGCCATTCTCACACCGCATCTGGCCGGCTCCACCCGCGAGTCCGGCGGCCGCATCGTCAACATGGCGATGGAGAACATGATCCGCGTTATGAAGGGCGAAAAGCCTCTCTGGGTGTTGAATCTTTAGCAAGAATAAAAATAATCATAAACAGAAAGGATCGAAACCATGATTGATTTCAGTTTAACCGACGAACAAAAAGCATTGCAGGATCTGGCCCGGAAATTTGCCAAAAAAGAGATTATTCCCATCGCGCTTCAGTATGATAAGGAGGCGTTTGTTCCGGACGCCATCTTAAAAAAAGCGCACGCAGCGGGGCTTATGAACCTGACCACGCCGCAAGCATACGGCGGCCACGGCATGAAGCTTCTGGAGGCGGCGCTGATTACCGAAGAGCTCAATGCAGGCTGCGCGGGCATCGGCGGCATGATCACCATTAATTCGCTGGCCTGCGGTCCCATCCTGATCGGCGGCACGGACGAACAGAAAAAACGTTTCCTGATACCGCTTTGCGAATCGGGGAAAACCGCCTCTTTCGGACTGACCGAGCGTGAAGCGGGCTCCGACGCCGCGGGCGTCAAAACCAAAGCCGTCCGCAAGGGTGACGAATATGTCCTGAACGGTCAGAAATGTTTCATCACCAATGCCAGTTTTGCGGCCCTCTATACGATTTTTGCCACCACCGATCCCGGGAAGGGCACCAAGGGCATCACCGCGTTTGTGGTTCCGCGCGAGACGCCGGGTGTTTCCATCGGCAAGGTGGAGGATAAAATGGGACAAAGAGCGTTGGACGTGGCCGAAGTCAATCTGGACGACGTGGTCATTCCCGCGGCCAACGTTCTGGGCGCGGAAGGGCAGGGATTCAAAATCGCCATGGAAACCCTTAATGAAGGCCGCATCAACATCGCCACGACGGCTCTGGGCATTGCTCGGGCCGCCTTTGAGGCTTCTTTGGCCTACGCCAAACAGCGGGTGCAGTTCGGTAAGCCGATCGGCACTTTCCAGTCCATCAATTTTATGCTGGCCGATATGGCGGCGGCTGTTGACGCCTCAAGGCTGTTGACCTGGTATGCCGCGTCGCGCGCGGATCAGGGGCTGCCTTTTGCCCGGGAAGCGGCGCAGGCCAAGTTATTTGCCTCCGATACGGCCATGTCTTTAACCACCGATGCCGTTCAGATCCACGGCGGATACGGATATACCAAGGAATACATGGTGGAAAAACTGATGCGCGACGCCAAGCTCACCCAGATTTATGAAGGCACCAACCAGGTCAACCGCATTGTCGCCGGCGGCGCCCTGATGCGCTGATCCCGGGAATCGAGATTTTATTCACCGTCTGCGGTATGCCGCAGAGAAACAACCATAAGAAAGGTGGTAACTGGTATGTTTAAAAAGCTACTTATTGCTGTCGGCGCGGTTGTCGCGGTCGTTGTTGTTTTAGTGATCGCCGCCGGTGTGATTGTTTACATGAAGGTGGATAAAACGTTTATTGCCTCTCAGATGTCCCAGGCGCTCAACCGGCAGGTCACCATTGAAAGCATTGATGTCAGCATCTTTTCCGTTCTGTCCGGAATCGAGATTAAAAAAGTGGCCATTTCCAATTTTAAAACACCGCAAGAGCTGGAAAGTCTGCAAGGCAAGCCGGTTGCGGCAGACGATACTTTTGCCGGTATGGAAGCCTTGCGCTTTAAGATTAAAATCATGCCGCTCCTGAAGCGTCGGGCCGAGCTTAAAGAACTTGTTTTATACAGTCCGGTCATTAATCTATCCAAAAACAAAAAGGGCGTTATGAATATTGACGACCTTGTTCAGTCCAAAAAACCGGCGGACAAGGACAAAGAACAGAAAGACAAGGAACCCGCCAAGCCCGTCTCCGCCGATGACATTCCCGTGGCGATTGCCGTGGGGGAAATCGGCCTGAAGGATGGAACGGTTAATTACCAGGATGCAGAAGTTGACCAGAAGTTTAAGATTTATAAACTAACCGCCCTGGCTTACGACATCAGCATCGACCCGAAAGATCTGGAAAAGAAAGATGAGATTAAAGTGAAGCTGGGCATGGGCATCAAAACAGTCGGCGCGATGAAGACCGGCAGTGTTCAGAGTTTTGATGTCACCATTGACGCGACGGGAAGGGTGATCCCGTTTGATGCTAAAACACGGCTTCTGGAACCGGAGGTAAGGCTGCATATATCCGTTCCGGACGGGGAAGTTACCGGGCTTCAGATTTTCAACGCAGTTGCGGCGGTTCCTGTTCTGGGTGAATATCTGGGAAACAACCTTTCTTTTCTCAAAGAGAAGCAGCAATGGAAAGGTTCAAACCATAATGGTCTGGATCTGCGCTACAAAGCCGCTAAAGCGGAAATCAGCAACGGCCGGCTGGAACTCAAAGACGCTCGCCTGGTCTTCGACGGCTGGATGAATACCGATACGAAGGCCATTGATCTGAATCTGGGCGCGGTGATGAAGAGTGAAATCAACGAGGCGGTCAAAGCGGCGCTGGCCCGGAAAATTGAATCGGCCATCAGGAATCCCGAAGTGAAGAAATACACGGATTCAGGAAATCTTGCCGGAATCGCCATGAAGCCAATGCTCAATAAAGATGGTCAGATTGATTTAAAAGCCAAAGTCACCGGCACCACAAAGAAGCCGGATGTGAAGCTTACAGAGCCGCAGCTGGGATCGCTCGGCAAATTTGTTCAGGATAATGCCGCAGGCATGGCTGTAGAAGCAGGCAAAGGCGCCGTCAAAAAAATGCTCAAGGAAGATCAGCAAAAAGTTCTTGAAGATGTAGAGGGTTTGTTTAAAAAGAAATAAAAAATATTTCCCCTGTGCATAAACCGTGGAGGAACCCTTTTAGTAATTGTGAGAGTTTTGCATAACTCTATAAAAGCAACAACGTTGTCATTCCCGCGAAGGCGGGAATCCAGTATAATCATGTGCTTTCTTGATTCCGGGGCAAACCCGGAATGACGCAAAGAGGCTTGTGTAAAGCTCCCATTGTGAGGGTCACGCGGGGCATGGCCCTGAATGTTATGTGTGCCCGGGAGGCGATCGCAGTAGATAGTGGAATGTTTCAGAAAGGAAAAAGCAATGACGCCTGAAAAAAGCGCCGTAATGCAGGATCCAAAAGGGCAGGTGATTTTATACAAAAATCATCTGGAAGTCCGTTTGGAGCAAGACACCGTCTGGCTGACGCAGAAACAGATGTCAGTTCTTTTTGATAAGGATGTTCGCACGATTAATGAGCATATCAAGAATATCTTTATTGAAGGAGAACTTAGCTCGGAATCAGTTATCCGGAAATTCCGGATAACTGCCGCTGACGAGAAAAGTTACGATACAGCACACTATAATCTGGATGTAATTATTTCAGTGGGCTATAGGGTTAAGTCGCTACGAGGCACGCAGTTTCGCATCTGGGCTACCAATGTCTTGCGTCATCACCTTGTGGACGGTTACACGATCAATAAAAAGCGGCTGGAAACGCAGCAGAACAAAATCCATGAGTTGCAGGACACCGTCCGGTTGCTTGGCAACATGGCCCTGCTTGATGGTGTATCGGATGAAGCAAAAGGCATCGTTCAGATTATTGCCGAATACTCGCGGGCATTGAATATTCTTGACGACTTCGACCACCAGCGTTTGGCTGCGCCGAAAGGCACCAGAAAAACAAAATATAAGTTGTCCTATGACGAAGCCAGAAAAATCATCGATCAGATGAAAATAAAATTTAAAGACTCTGCCCTGGTCGGGCAGGAAAAGGACAAAAGTTTTCAAGGTTCGCTGGGTGCCATTTACCAGACCTTTGACGGTAAAGATGTTTATCCGACAATAGAGGCAAAGGCGGCCCACCTGCTTTATTTTGTAACCAAAAACCACAGCTTTATCGATGGCAACAAGCGCATTGCTGCGGCTTTATTCGTTTGCTTCCTGCAAAAAACCGGCATTTTGCTGGACAAGGATGGGCGTAAACGCATTGATGATAACGCACTTGTCGCATTAACCCTGATGATCGCGGCGAGTAAGCCGTCAGAAAAAGATATAATGGTTAAAGTGATATTGAATCTGATCGTGGAGAAAAAATAGAAATAGGTGAATCGTTGATCGTGATGAGAAAGGCGAATGCTCAGGAGCAAGGCAAAGCATTTTCTTTTTGTCCCCCTTTCCTAAAGGGGGATTCAGGGGGATTTTATCTCTTCAAATCCTCCCCAGCCCTCCTTTATTAAGGCGGGAGTATATTAAAGTGGGGCGTCAAAAATATCAGCTCATCAGGTTATTCGCGGGAAGGACAAATTCCTGGTCTGTTGTGAAAGGTCTGAAAAAATGAAATCCGGAATCAAAAGCTGGCCGCAGGACGACCGTCCACGGGAAAAACTGCTCAAAAAAGGTGCGGGTGCGCTGAGTCATTCAGAGCTTCTGGCAATCCTGCTGCGCACAGGCGTAAAAGGCGTGAGCGCCATTGATCTGGCGCGCCGGATTATTGATAAGTTCGGCACCTTCCGCAATATGAGCCACACCGACATGCGCGAATGGAAAGAATTCAAAGGCCTGGGCCCCGCCAAAATCGCGCAAATTCATGCCGCGCTGGAAATCGGGCGGCGCTTCCGTGAGGACGAAGCGCTCAGCGCCAAACACAAGATTGTTTCCGCGCAGGATGTCGTCGCTATTATCGCACCGCAAATGCGCGACCTGAAAACGGAAGTCTTCAAAGTGGCCTATCTCAACAGCAGCAATCGAGTCATCGATATCAGCAATGCCGCCACAGGCACGGTCAACCACGCCATGCCGATTGTCCGGGAAATCATCCATGCCGCCCTGCAAAAATTCGCGGCGGCGATTATCTGCGTCCACAACCACCCCAGCGGCAATGTCGCACCCAGCCCGGAAGATAAAAAGTTCACGCAGGAGCTGGCCGCCGCCGGCAAACTCATGGGCATCAAGGTGCTGGACCATATCATCATCGGCGACGGCAGCCACTTCAGCTTTGCGGATTCGTCCCGTTCAGAGATGGAGGCATAAATGCATTATGTTTATGTAATTAACAGCATAAAAGACAAAAAAATGTATACGGGATGCACTGAAGATTTACGGAAGCGTTTTAGCGAGCATAACAATGGCAATGTCCCATCTACAAAAGGACGCGGACCTTTTGAACTTATATATTATGAGGCGTCTTTGAGTGGTGAAGATGCTTTTGCCCGTGAGAAATATTTGAAATCAGGTATGGGAAAGCGATATTTAAAGAATAGGCTAAAACGCTTCCTGTCTCTAACGGGATGAAGGGATGTATATGGGTTGAAGTATCATAAAAAAATTAGCACTACCCGACCGGATGTTGCCAGCTTGGGTGGTGACCCACAGGATTACGCGTGGCCTGAAAAGTTATGGCAAAAAAATAATATTCATTACCGGAGCAATATTGTGAAAGAGCAGACAAAAAAGCAGGTGGGAAAAATTGGCGATCGTATCTTTTTGTCGCCTGCCTTTCAGGCGCTGACCATCGGCATACCCTTTTGTGCATTCAAACTGCTCTTCGGCCTGCTTGCTTTGCGCGTGAGCGCGTCGTCCGCTGCCCTTCGCGCCTTCGCCTGGCTGGTCATTGTCTGGGCTCTGATAGATATGATCATGAATCTGGCTCGCGTCTATTTTCACCTGACTGATCGGGAGGCACCCGTTCAATTCGATAGCGAACGAATACCGGATAGTAATACTATGCCCCGGGAACCAACACTTCTCCGTGGCTTGCGCGGAGACCTTCAATATTGCATCATTGCTCAGGCAGGAATGCTATTCAAAAAGCCCAGGCTCTTTTTAGCCATCGACACCCTGATCTCCTTTTCCATTATCTGCTTCGTGCTTTGGTCCGGTTGGATAACCATGCTTGACCGTCTGGAATCCTATTTCTGGTATGCGGCTACCACTTTGAACCTGATCAGCGTATCTGTCGTCAACATCTGGATCGAACTGCGCCGTGGATCGTGAAACCTAAACTTTTTCCCTGATTTTTCCTTGCAATATCATTTTGAAGTTGTAAGATGTTGGGCAATTAATCAATATAGATCTAAAAGAATAAAAATAGAACGGCGTCTCTCATTTTCTTCGGGTAAAGACTATTTTTAATAAAAGGATGGTATATGGAAGAATTGAATCGACTAATATTACATCCAGATTTTGATAAAACAATCCAAGAACTAAGTGAGAGGAATGTGTTTTTGCCTCATTATGGTGACGAGGATGCGCCGCATGTATTAAATTTTACTACAACAGGACAACTGATTGCTAACATTGAAGAGATTAAACCAAATAAACTAAATGCAAAAAATGGATGCGATAAAGTATCAGAATATTTATTTTCGGCATACGATGAATCAATTTTGAAGTTTATGGCGTTGGAGGGTACCGCGTATTTTACAACACACTCTTTGGTCGTAGCTGGGAAAAGCGAATATTTGCCAGTTTTATTCGCCGTTTTTAATTTTTATACACGTGCTGAAAATATTGTGGCAAAATCCGAATACATTAAACACGCTGTAGATCCTGAGATTGAATCTAAAAGAGATTACATGAATGATCGGCTTAATTTTCTTCTAAAATATTCACCAATTAAATCGGTCTTATTTATTGATGGACCGTTAATCGGAGGAAATTTATATACTATCGCAGTTGACAATAATTCTAGGTTTTTAGACCGAGAAGTTATACCAATTTACATAGTAAAAAACAGTTCAAGCGATATTGTGACGCAGAATATTAAAAGCCTTAGGGGTAAATATAATTCTGATATGCATTGGCTTCAAACATGCCTTAAACCAGGCGAGCGCTCATGTTTCTTTAAATATGAGGATCAAGTCAACAAGAAAAATTGCAAAGCATTTTGTTATTTAAAAGCATTTAATACCAGTCCGCAGCGAATAGAAATGCACTTTGACACATATGAACGATATGGAAAATCTATTGAGACTATACTTGATATTATTTATTACCTTTTTTTAGTTCAAGGCTCAGTTTCTAATTCACAGATTAGACCAATAGCAATAGCAGAAGCCTATGCTAGAATGGCCATAAAGCTAATTAATATAAAAAAATATTTTGAAAAACTTAACATTATGCCAACAATGAACCAACTTAGATTTGGAGGATAAAAATATGGGTTGGATAGTGATCGGCGAAGAAAAAGGCCGCATTAAACTAATATCAAGAAAAGAGGAAGATGGTCTATTGCCAAAGGGTTCTTATCTTACTATTGAAAGGGAAGATTCAAAATTTATTCTAAGAGTAGATGATAGCAGCCAAATAGAACCATACGCGCCTTCTCCAATGATTATAGACATGGACCTCTCTGGTTTAATTCAAGATCAGAAATGTCAAAATTTGATATTTGCTTATCGCGTAAAAGACATCAGCAAAAGGACAGATGGAAAAATTGATTATATACCACCTCAATCTGTTGCTCGAAAATCAAATCAGGAAGAAATTGATCAAGCAATGGGTGTAAGTGATGATGGGCCTAAAGTATTTCTGGCTACGGTGCACGCAGGAAATAATCAGTTGCTAATGGATGAAAATAGAAAATACATAACGACTTCTTTGCCATTAGATATGTTTTTCCATCAAATGCTCATTTGTGGGAAAACGGGAAGTGGCAAAACAGTAGCCACAAAATATTTAGCTCAATATTTTGTTGAAAAATATGAAGGTTCTGTGTTGGCTATTAATGTTAAAGATGTAGATTTTTTAAAGATGAATCGCGCTTCTCAAACTTCCAATGCGCAGGTTATTAAAGAGTGGGAAGTTTTGCGGCAAAAAGCTCACGGCATTAAAAATAACATCGTTTATTATCCAGCAAATACTAACATTAATTACTATCAGGGAATTGATGGGGAATGTTTTGAAAAAATTACATTGAGCGTTCATGATATAGAACCAGAAGCATTAACAGGATTATTGCAAGGGGTATCTGATGTTGGGGCGCAACATTTGCCAGACATTTTTAGATACTGGCAAAGAAGACTCAAAGAGCCAAGCGGTACGTTTAATGATTTTGTCAATTACTTCATTGATGTCGGGGAAGAAGAAGATAGACGCTTTCCATCATTGAATTCGCGGGAAGATCAATTAGTAATACCCCTTCATTCTGCAACGTTTAATAATCTACAAAGATCGATTGTCAATGCAAGCAGTTTCTTTGACAACACTGATGCTAAAATACTGACAGAATCAGATATATTAGTTAGGGGTAAAATGTCTGTTATAAATGTAGGTAGTAAAGGCATGGAATTTGGTTCCATAATGCTTCGACATTTATTGCATAAGATAGTGGAAGCGAACTCAAAAAATGAAGAAAAAATACCAGTTCTGATAATAATTGATGAAGTGCACAATTTTTATAATTCTAATGCAGCACAGGATGCATTGGGCGATTTAGACACTATTTGTCGTCAAGGACGAAGTCAAAAGATAGGTGTAATATTCTCGTCTCAGAACGCTAATGATATACCGACAGGACTTAGCAGCGTTATTAACACGAAAATATTTTTTAAGTCAGATTATTCAACTTCAAGATCTCACGTTTTTGGAATGTCAAGTGATGAATTAGAAGGGCTACAAAAAGGGTTTGCTATAGGGAATATCCACAATTTATCACAATTGAGGATATTAAAATTTCCTTTATCCTATGCAGGTGTATTTGAAGAATAATAAAGTGAGGGGTGCATATGGAAGACAACAAGCCGTCGATGGAATTTGTTATAGGGCTTTTTGATGGGAAAAAAGAAAAGGATATTATTAGATATATTTTTGATGGATTGGACAATAATGAAATAATAAAATGTCTTATTGATGCTGAAATAAAGGAAAAGAGTGATGATTAAATATGATTATGCCTTGAAAACAGATTACGATGGAAGAATTGATACATATAGACCTGATCTGATTCCAAACGAGTTGCCCAATTTAGTTTATATAGAAGGACCAAACTCAGTTGGGAAGAGCACGCTATTGCATATATTGGCACTTAGCTTTTATGGCACAAAAAATAGAAGAATCAAGCCGGCCTTACAGGAAAAAATGGATAATTTAATGAACAGTGAACATCATAATATCAGTTTTAAAATAGCTATTACCGACGGAAATAATCAGATTGAACTTACAGCAGAGAAACCAGATTTTAAAACAAAAGATATTATTGTAAGAGATAAAAATGGCGAAAGATTAATAGCAGATACATTCGCTAAGAAATATAATTTGATTTACGATATTCCGGAAGATCCTACAAAGCGGTTGGTTGAGCTAACTAATGAAATCAAGGATATTCAGTTGAGATTTGAGCAGAAAATAGGTTCTTTAAGAAGTAGATGCGTTGATGTTATCCGAGATATAAAATCTGCTAAAGATCCCATGCGAATTAAAAACGTTAAAAAAGAAAAGGACGATCTCGAAAAAGCTCAAAAAGAAACTGATGCAAAAGTAAAAAAATTAGGCGAAATGCTGAAAAGTGCAAAGCTATACATGGCACTTAAGTTTTATATGAAATATAAGAAAGATAGAGATGAGATAAAAGATACCGTTAAAGAAATAGAAAAAAGCCATAAAGAAAATAGAAAAATTAAAATGCAGGCCAATAAAGAATATGTAGCTTTAAGTAAGCAGCTAGATGATATAAAGGAAAATATAAAAACGCTTTATTGTAATGTTACACCAATGTTAAAAGACTATTTTGGAAGGGATAGACAAGAAAAGAACAGTCTTTTATTATGGAATGACCTAATTATTGAAGAAGAGTTTAGGAATCCTGATATAAAGCAAGTTTTGAAGATAGAGGGGTCCCATTTTAGGCACCTGTTAGATGAATTATTAGAGGAAGTAAGTAAGGAGGGAGACGCTAATAAGGCAAAGGTGTTTAAAGAGTTAATTGCGGTTTTGGAAAGTCATGTTAAACTGAACATCGTCATTCCAGGGACAGAATTAACTATTTCAATGTTTATTGAAATATTAAGGAAAGAATCGGAAAATTATGACGCGATAGTTAGTAGGATAGAAAATATTAAGCACGCGATCAGCATGCTATCCGATATTATTGAGAAAAGAGAATTAGTAGTTAACGAAATTATACCAAAATTAAAGAAGGCTATTAAAAAGACAGATACGTCCGAGAAAACGGAAGATGACACGGAAGAATATCGTGAACAACAAATACGAAATCGATGCTTTGCGTATGAAGAGAAAATGAAATATTACGAAGCAGAATGCTTAAAACTTAATATTCCCGAAAAAGAAATTCCTGAAATGTATAGCTCTATAGTATTAGGCCGTGCCGTAAAAGAGTTAGAGGGAATAAGTGAAGAAAATTTGAAGGATCGTATTTATAATTTGGAAACAACAATTAGAACCGAGAAGAATAACCTGTCCAAAGCAACTGGTGCCTTAGATTTTATCAATGACGAACTTTCGAAGTTAGAAAAAAGGCAACCGCATCCCTATCATTCTCATCTGAAATATCTAGAAAGTACGTTATTACAAATTCAGACGATGGAAATGAATATAAAGAATTATGATGGTTACATAATTCAATTAATTAGCAAGAAGATTGACAAAGAAAATATTAATACGGGTTCCGATGTAAAGGAAAAAAAGAAATACTTCACGCACGTATTTAACTATTTAGGTAAACGAGTTGGGGTGATTAGGCATATTAATACTGAATATAATGTTGTCATGATTGACTTGTTGAACAACCTGATAGTCACTAAAGAAGGTATAACAATAAGATTACTCGATATGGGTACTGGCCAAAATCAGGCAGCCTTTCTTAATGCACTATTAAATGTCAATGATGGTAGAAAAATTATTGCATTATTTGACGAAGTAGCAATGATGGATGAAAGATCGCTTCAGCCAATTCGCGATAGGTTTAGGCAGCTATGCGAAGCCGGGAAATTATTGGTTGGCATAATAGTGCAGAAAGCCGAAAATGTGAAAGTTGCATCTATAAATTAGGCAAAAGCTTATGGACGAAGATATCGAAATACTGAATACATTATACACTAAATTAAAAGATGTATGTGTTAGATCGCAGCAAAAAAAAATTCACGGCTCTATTTATCTTGCTTTATTTGATATTGGATCGAAAACTAGAAGGATGCGTGTTTTGATTGATTCGGCTGTGCCTCCATCAGTATTGACTTTCTCTGATTTAGAGAGGTTCATAGGGTTAAACTATATTCAGTATATTGATGAAGATAAGAACCTTGTTCTCACTTCGAAAGGTATATGGGAAATTGAAAAAAATTTAAACATTATTGATGAAGACAAGTTAATTGATTTCATTAACGGAAAAGCATTCGACTGTTTTAAAAGCATAAATCAGTCCTTGCAGGATAAAGAAAAGGTCCTTTTGCTTGTTGCTATGTCAGTCAGAACATTTTCGGAATCTTCTTCTGTGGATCTTACTAAGAGTGAAAGAATTCATTCGTATTGGAAAGATGCTGTTGAAAAATCCTATGAATTTCTTTGTGAAAATAAAGTAATCCTTAATAAGGATGTATTAAAAGATCTGTTTAACGGAAGAACAGGGAAAACGGCCTTATTACCGGTGATCCATTGTTTTCGGTACTCTGCTGACATACCCAAGAAAACTAATGGTATTTATATTGCAAAAAACTCAAAGTATTACTTAAATATTTATCAAAATGGCGATGTTGAAGTAAACAAACTCGCATTTTTATTTAACTTAATATTTAAAGAAAACATAAATAGCGAATTAGTAAAAAATATCTACGAACACTGTTGCACAATGTCATATGAAAAAAGTGTTGAGGTATTCTCTGTAGGCGAACATCCCTTTGCTACGTCCACTTACGATGAGTTGATCTATGAAGCTCTGCGTATGCTTATAGTAGATGTCAGGCCGTAGAAAGTGAATCGTAAAATTCTACACACTAATCCGCATACTTTCTGAAACCCATGAAAAAAATATTGCTGGTTGAACCAGATTTTCCATATCCCTGTAAAAGTAAGAAAGGGGCTAATTATATCCATAAAAATTTCGTTCCTATTGGTTTATTAAAACTAGGATCTTTATATAGAGACCTAGGCTGCGATGTACAACTCGTACGAGGGGAAAAAAGGCGAGAAGAAATAGGCAAGCAACCAGATGAAATCCTAGTAACGTCTGTATTTACCTATTGGTCAAAATATGTTTGGGATAATATTCGATACTATAGAGAGATGTTTCCGGCATCAATTATACGGCTAGGTGGAATATACGCAACATTACATAATAAGCAAAAAAAATTCAAAAAGCTTGCACGAGCGCTGAAAGTAAGAACACACAAAGGCCTTCATAGGAAAGCTGAAGAATATTTACCTGACTACACACTATTACCAAAGGTTGATTATCATGCAACCCATATGATGAGAGGGTGTATAAGACGCTGCTCTTTTTGTGGGACATGGATTCTTGAACCAGAAAGAACTAATAAGTCAAAAACCGAAATAGAAAAAGAACTAATCGCCATTGGCAAGAATAGAGTAATTTTTTATGACAATAATATACTTGCTAATCCTCATATAAAAGAAATTCTTCAATTATTTGAAAATCTAAAAGTTAATAAAAAGCCGGTATTATATGAATCACAAAGCGGATTTGATGGTAGATTGCTAGAAAAAGATCCCGAACTTGCAGTGTTAATCAAAAAAGCAAGGTTTCAAAATGTTAGAATAGCATGGGACAATGGACTAGCAGATCAAGACGCCATTAAACGACAAATCGATTTACTGGTTATGGCTGGTTATAAACAGAATGATATTTCGATTTTTATGATTTATAATTTTAATATCAGTTATGAACAGATGATAAGAAAAATAGAATTGTGTGCAAAATGGGGCGTCCAAATAACTGATTGCAGATATAGGCCGCTAGAATTAGATTTTGATAATTATAACTCAAGCATGAGGTATGGACAACCTACAGGAAGCTATTATATCCACGATAAATCAGGTTGGAATGATAAGAAAATTAGGGATTTTAGATCGCAAGTACGAAAACATAATATCTGGGTTAGATATGCAAAAGATAAGGGCCGGCCTTATGACAAAAATATGGAAAGGTGGAGCGATATTCATACAACTTTTAAATTTTTTAAAATGGGTAGACCTCCACAACTAGAAATTATTGAAAATTCGCCCAAATGGAAACAATGCATTCAGAGCATGAATAAAATTAAAAGATACTTTAATGTAAACAACAAATTATCGCAATTCGATTTTAAGGGGTTCAATCTTGAGAAAGTCGATAGGGAAATTAAAGTAATTATAGAAAACCTTTATGGCAATACTGACAATGTAGCAAAGAAAGGAATGTAAAGAAGATCAGAGGGACGCTGTTAACTTATTAACTTCCTGCTTCCAATCCGATTTTTCCGAACGAATTGTGCATTGAATTTGATTCACGTCTTTACATTATCATTCCAATTATGAACAAAGTAAAATCTATTTCAGCATATCCCGGAGACTGGCAGGTAGATCGCCTTGGCATTGATAATAAATTAGGGTTATCCGTTTTACATCCTGTTGCGGCCGCCTGATGTCATGGATAAGGATTGCATTGGAGCTTCTTGTCATACTTGTCTGCTATAACATAGGTCTGCGCGCATCCACTCTGACAAGCAGATAACTCTCCAAGGGTATATCTTGTGCTGCACCATGCCTGACACTCATTTCTTACCGTTTGAAGATCGCCCATCCACACGTAGTCGGCTATTGACAGGGCCATACATTCCGGCACCGCGAATATGTGGCGCGCCGTAAGTTGCTGATGGTTCGGGACGCCTGGCTTTTCATGAAAAAACGGGCCTGCCAGGGATAGCATTGCAAAAATTATCACGCCTGCGCATACACCAACCCAAAAAGATTTATTCATAATGTCTCCTTACTTTTGACGATTGACTTTTATAGTGAACATCTATCAACCAAGGTGCCTGTAAATAGTCAGGTCTTCTATAAATTCATTGATGTCATTATTATCACGGACAAAATTAAGATTCAAGCCGGGAAAGTGCGCCTAACATGCTTGAAGGCGTTCATTGACGAATGCCGGGAATTATGAGATCTTACTTTCCGCAAACGCTTGTCTTCCCGATGAACCGTCTGGAGCATTTGCATACAGTGATGTCATTTCTGCCTTAGGAAGGAATCTAAGATTTCTCAGTCGCTAGGGCTCCTTCGAAATGACATAGCAAGTGTAACATGACTCTGGTCGGGGAGGATGGGCGAAAAATCCTGCCGGGAGAGACTCTATGAAACTGTCTTCTGATTATGTCGGCGCGTCCCTCAAAGAATACACCTGCACGGTTAATGCGCGCTGGACCATGAACTACGCGGCGGCCATCGGCGATGCCAATCCGCTCTATTTCAATGACGAGCGGCCGCAGGGGATTGTCGCGCCGCCCCTGTATCCCGTGGCCCTGACCTGGCCGATTGTGGAACACATTACGGATTATCTGCAGGCGGATGGGTTCCCAGCAGAGGTGTTGTTTACCCAGGTCCATTACAGCGAACACTTAAGTCTGCACCGGCCGGTGACGCCCGGCATGCGCCTTAAAATCAACGGCGTCATTGCCGCCATTGTACCGCATCGGGCGGGGACGTATGTTGTGATCCGCTATGACGCGAAAGATGACAAGGAAAGCCCGGTTTTTACGGAACATATCGGCGCGATGATGAGAGGGGTCGAATGTGCTGACGAGGGGAAGGGCGGCTTATCGATTCCGACCGTTCCACTTGCGGCCAATGAGTCCGCCCTCTGGGAATCCGTTATCCCCATTCATCCGTTGGCCCCCTTTATCTACGATGGATGCACCAACATTCATTTTCCCATTCATACATCCGTGCAGTTTGCCCATCAGGTGGGGCTGCCCGGCATTATCCATCAGGGCACGGCGACGCTTGCCGTTTCCGTCCATGACATCCTGAATAAAGAGGCGGGCGGCGATCCGCAAAAGCTTACGACGGTTTACTGCCGGTTTGCGGGAATGGTGATACCCGGATCGTCCATTCGGGTTTGCCTGACCGGTAAAAACAAGGTGGCGGGCGGGACGGATCTGTTCTTCACCGTGTACAATGCCGAAGGGAAGAAGGCGATAAGCGATGGCTATATGCAATTGATCGACTAAAGGAGTCTATCAGTATAAGCTTGTCATATCGACCAGCGGGAGATATCTTGCGCATTGTTACTAACATAAGATTTCGCGCTTTGCTTCGATCGGAAGTACATCCCGCAAGGGGAGCACATTCGTCAAATATCATTTCCGTACCGAGAATCTTAGCCCGGCAGGGCGATGATTCAAATGACAAATTGCACAGAGATTAATAGGACACCCTGACTAAAGGAGGAGGGACATCATGACCTGGGAAAAGCTGAATCAAACGTGGCACTATGTGGAAAAGTGGGCCAAAGCAAGGCCGGATGCTGACGCGCTGGTTTTTGGTGATGAAAAATTAACCTGGCGCGAATTTGCCGGGCAGATGGATGCGGTGGCCCTGGCGTTTCTGGAAGCCGGTATTGAAAAGGGCGATCGGATAGCGCTTTTGTCGATGGCGCGAAACGAATTCCTGACCACCTACATGGCCGCAGGTAAGGTCGGGGCGATCTGGCTTGGCCTTTCACCGAAATATACGCTGGATGAACTGCGCTACCAGCTAAACGACTGCCGTCCCAAACTGCTCATTACGCTTCGCGAATACATGGGAAGCGATCTTGCCCAGACGGTCAATGCTCTGCAAAAAGATTGTCCGTTTCTGGAAAAAATTCTGGTGATCGGTGAGCCTTTTGCCGGCGCGGAGCGCTTTGCTGATTATGTCGCAAAACCGCGGCCAGCCTTTGCCGCAGCGCTTGCCAAAAGGGCGTCTGAAGTCAATGAGACGGATGACGCGCTGCTGTTGTATACGTCTGGATCAACCGGCAAACCCAAAGGGGTGGTCCATACCCACCGCAGCATTGTGGAGAACATCAAAGTGGAAATTGAAAAATTCTATTTCGATGAAAACTCCCGGGGGCTTCTCCACTTTCCCATTAATCATGTGGCGGCGGATGTCGAGATCGGGTTTGGAGCCATCATGTCGGGGGGCTGCATTGTGTGCATGGACAAATTCGATCCGGCCCAGACCCTGAAAATCATCGAGCAGGAAAAGATCACCCATATCGGGCAGGTGCCGGTGATGTTCCTTTTGGAATTCAAGCAGCCGGAATTCTGGACCTGTGATTTCAGTAATGTCAAAGCCTTTGTCTGGGCGGGCGCGGCCGCGCCGAAAGTCATGCTTGATCTGCTTGTGCCGATCTGTCAGAAGTCGGGGG
Organism: Deltaproteobacteria bacterium HGW-Deltaproteobacteria-6; assembly: GCA_002840435.1. NCBI lineage: Bacteria > Deltaproteobacteria > Deltaproteobacteria bacterium HGW-Deltaproteobacteria-6. Next base: position 29,707 of record PHAT01000009.1, on the reverse strand, counting down.
CCAAACTGATCACCGGCTACGGCAGCACGGAAGTCTGCGGCTTCATCACGTACACCGGGCCTGCGGACAGCGCCGAGACACTGCTTAAGACCGTCGGAAAAATCGCCGCACCCTTTGAACTGAAAATTGTTGACAAAGACCGTAAGGAAGTTGCCGGGGGCGTTATCGGCGAAATTGCCGTGCGGGGTCCTTTCCTGATGAAGGGATACTATAACAATCCAAAAGAGACGGACCGGGTGATTGATCGGGAAGGCTGGTATTACACGACGGACCTGGGTTTCAAGGACGAGGGCGGATACGTTCACATTACCGGAAGGCTCTCGGAAATGTTTAAAAGCGGCGGCGAAAATGTCTATCCGCGCGAAGTGGAAGAGGTTATCGAGACGCACGCCGCGGTGCTCTTTGCCGCGGTGATCGGGGTGCCGGACGACATCTATCAGGAAGTCGGATGGGCCTTTGTCATGCCGACGCCGGGGCAGAACGCAACCGAAGACGAGCTCAGGGATTTATGCAAAGCCACGCTGGCCAATTTCAAGGTGCCGAAAAAATTCTTTATCCGTCCAATGCTGCCGCTTCTGGCCAGCGGCAAAGTGAACAAGCTGGCGCTCAAAGACGAAATCCGGGAGATGTTGAAAAAAGAATGATAGTGGCGGGCTTTGAAATATAAGATTTCGCCTGCGTCCATACACGGCTTGTCGCATAGGAGAACGGCGGTCAAATGAGCATTGTTTGACGTCTTTTCAAAAAAGGCTATACTATCCGAAAATTAACCTGAGGATGAAGACCATGACAGATCTGACAAACGACAGCGAAAAACCAAACCGTCTTGCAATGATCGAGCAGGCCTTGAAGGATAAGGCGCCCGGGATGTATGAAGAATTGCAGTCTTCCGGCCAGCTTCAAGCGTTTCTGGAAGGCCATGACGAGGAAATGATGGCCAGTTACGAAGAGGCGAAGAAACAGGCATGGGAAGATACGATGACCAACTACCTTAGTTTTACCGATGCATCCGATAGTGAAGCATCATCACCGATGGGGTAAGAAATAATTGGGACAGGTAAAAATGAAATCCGATAGTTATTCATAGAGAGTGAGACAAACTGAATTTTATCATTAACAACGAGGTAAGAATATTTACATGCGAGGTGAAATGATGAAAAAGGTGGTAAGGGTTCTCTTGTTTGTTGCCCTCGGGGCTTTTGTGGCGACAGTTGGACTTGGTGTCATTTCTCACAATAGCCGGCCAAGCTGTGATCGGTCGGTATCGTTAAATGAGGTCGGCAACTTTGTCAGTGTTTCAGATGCCGACGCGCATGTCGGCGGGCAATGTTATCTTGACGATTCAAACATACAGACTGTCGAGAATAAGTGTTATAGAAAGTGCCAAACCGGCTATAGCAATGTAACCGAGCGCAGTGCCTGCGAGGTTGGATGCAGCACGGCCATATCCGTCGCCACGAGATAGAAGCCGCTGTTTGCAGAGCACTCATTTCCGGGACATCTTGCCATTGTCCATGTAAATGAACGGCGTATTTATGCGGGGCGCGGTCGGTGGTTGCGCCCTGCGGTGGTAACGTAGTGTCTTGACAAAACATGTCTTGAATCATACGTTAATGCAAAATTAATCATTGGTAAGGTGAAACCATGGCATTTGTCAGACCGGAAATTATCAGGCCCCCCAGCGAGCATGCAAGTTATTATCTCCCTTTAACATCGGGATGCTCGAACAACTCATGTACCTTCTGCAACTTTTCCTTTTCCAATCTGGGCATCCGCGATCTTGCGGACGTCAAACAGGAAATCGATGCCATGTCCCTGTATGTGAATTCCCGCATGGTGACGCCGGGGCAGCCCCGGGTTGTTTACTATATCCTGCAGGAGTGGGACGGCAGAAAAGTTTTTCTGCAGGATGGCGACGCCCTGGTCTATCCGTATCCCAAACTGCTTGAAGCTTTGCAGTATCTTAACCAGAAGTTCCCCGACATTCAGCGCATATCGAGCTACGCCACGCCGCAGGATGTTTTGAGGCGTTCCGTTTCGGAATTAAAAGTGCTCAAAGAGCAGAAGCTGGGCATTCTGTATATGGGTGTGGAAAGCGGCGATGACGAAGTGCTGCGGAGGATTCAGAAAAACGCTACCCACGATCAGATGGTGGAAGCCGCTCAGAAAGTGAAGGAAGCAGGCATCCTGCTCTCCATGACGGTTATCCTGGGCTTGGGCGGCGTCAAAGGCAGCGCCAGACATGTGGCGGAGACGGCCAGAATCCTTACGGAAATGGACCCGGACTTTGCAGGAGCGCTGACGCTCACGCTGATTCCCGGAACCGCGCTTTATAAGGAATGGGAGCGCGGCGAGTTTGAGTTGATCACGCCTTTTGATTCTTTACGCGAGCTGAAAGGGCTTGTCGAGAATTCAACTTTCACCAACTGTTTTTTCAGCTCGATGCATGCTTCCAATTATTTTGCGATCCGCGGGACAATGCCCAAAGACAAAGATAAAATTCTCAAGCAACTGAATGCCCTGTTGTCGCGAAAAGATCCCCACATGCTGCGGCCGGAGTTCATGAGAGGGTTGTAGGAAAGGTGAAAAATACAATATCTTCTCCTGACTATTCCGCATTCATTCATAAATGACAGGCCAACATTAGCCACTCTGCGGGATTGGCACTGAAAGCGGTTGGAAGGATTCACTAAATGAAATCAAAACGCGTCACCATTACTGTTTCGGAAAAGGAATCCGTATCCGCGATCCTGTCTGTTCCCGCGCAATTTGAATCCCGGACTGCGGTCATCGTGGCGCATGGCGCAGGCAATGATATGAACAATCCTTTGCTGATTGCTTTCTGCGATCAGCTGGCCCTGGCGGGTTATCTGGCTGTAAGGTTTAATTTCCCTTATAAAGAGCATGGACGGAAAGCGCCGGACAGGCAGGATGTTCTGGAAGATACCTGGCGGCAGGTACTTCGCTTTATGAAGGATACATCAGGTTATCCGCTGCGCAAAATCTTCACGGCAGGAAAATCCATGGGCGGAAGGGTGGCCTCCCAGATGCTGGCCAAAGGCAGTTTGACCTCTGATGGCATGATTTTTCTCGGCTATCCGCTTCATCCCGCGGGAGACAAGACCAAACTGCGAGATGCGCACCTGCCTCTGATCAAGACCCCCATGCTCTTTTTTGCCGGCACCCGCGATTCGCTCTGCGATCTGGATCTTTTGAAAATGGTTCTCAAGCGGTTGGGATCACGGGCGGAACTGGAGATTATCGAAGGTGGCGATCATTCATTCAACGTGCCCAAATCATCCGGTCTTACCAGCCCGGAGGTTTATGAAAAAATCGCGGAAAGAAGTATCCGATGGATACGCACCCTGCCTTTTTGACCGATGCCGCAGTATAAGCCTAAACCCGCCACTTTTTACTTCAGGAATTTCGTGTTATAGTCGCTTCCAGAAAATTTAAGGAGGTTTCCCATGTTTACCTATCATGATGTTCTGCTGGACATTAACGACAAAATCGCCACGGTCACCCTCAACCGGCCAAAGGCCAGAAATGCCTTCAACGCCGGTATTCTCCAAGGATTGTATGAAGCCGCAAATCATATTCTGAATGAACCGTCCGTCTATGCGGTGATCCTGACCGGAGCGGGGGACCAGTCTTTTTGCGCGGGCATCGATCTGAAGATGATTGCCGCGGGCGAAGATCTTGACGGCGGACTCAAGCGCCATGACCGGTTCGGGCATATTCAGATCTACCGGGATTGCTTTACCGCTTATGAAAAACTTCCCGTTCCGGTGATCGGCGCAATCAATGGGTTTTGCTTCGGCGCGGGCCTGGAGCTTGCTCTGGGGTGCGATATCCGCCTGGCCGACGAATCGGCTTTATTCTCTATCCCCGAAGTTCAACTGGGCATTATTCCCGACGGCGGCGGAACACAGCGGCTTGCTAAACTGGTAGGCGTGGGCAAGGCCAAAGAACTGATCTACACCGGGCGGCGGATTGACGCGGCCGAAGCGCTGCGGATCGGTCTGGTGGAGCATGTCTATCCCAAGGCAAAGTTGATGGAAGAAACCCAGAAGCTGGCCCTGGAAATCGTCAAAAACGGCCAGCCAGTGATCGGCTGCAAAAGAGCAATCAACATCGCCGTCAATTATCCATCGGATGTGGGCCTTCTGTTTGAATCTTCCACGCAGCAGGCATACCTGGAAGCTTTCCAGAAGGGCGCCGGTGATATGTTGAAGAAGGTCAAGGAGGAAAAGTAAAAAGGACCGAGGTTCATACCCCTGCGGGGCACAAGTAACCCTGCGGGTCACAAGCGGTTCATGGTTCACGGTTCAACGGTTCAAGGATCAAGGATCAAGGATTAAGGTTCGAGGCAGCTTAGGTGAAGTCGAGGTTAGCGTTAATGTGTGACGCTTTTTCGATGCGTTGATGCGTATATTAAAAGAATCGTTAATGTGATGAAGTCTGATTATAAATTAAGGAGAACACTGTGAGCGACACATACCGGCGTCTGGCTGAATTCCTGGATACCTTTCCCCAGCGGTTCCCCGTGAATACGGAATCGGGGATTGAATTGAAAATTCTGAAACATATTTTCTCGCCGGATGAGGCGGAAACATTCATGAAGCTCAAGCCCATGCCGGAAACAGCCGCGGAAATCGCCGCGCGAATCGGCGGCACGCCGGAAGAAACGGAACAAAAGCTCTTCGAGATGTCCAAAAAGGGGCAACTCTACCGCGCGGGCAAAGAAGGCAAATACAAATACATGGCCACGGCTTTTCTGGTGGGGATTGCGGAATTTCAGATGAATCGCATGACCCCCGAGTTTGCGAAAGACTTTCAGGAATTCGAGACGATTCTTTACCAGTCCACCTGGATGAAGGGGACAACAAGGGATCTGCGCACGATTCCCATCTTGGAGGCCGTTGACTCCGACGCGCAGGTGATGCCTTACGAAAACGTCGAAGAAACAATTCGCTCCGCCAAATACATTTCGATTTCCGATTGCATGTGCCGGAAACTCAAAGGGCTGGTAGGCTCGCCCTGCGTCCATCCTGTCGAGGTCTGCTTTCATTTCGGAAGCGGAACGCATTACTTTGTGGAAAACGGGCTTGCCCGGTACATATCGCAAGACGAGGCCATGTCGATCCTGCAAAAAGGGAAAGAGGCAGGCCTGGTCTGCCAGCTTTCCGCCTCTCAGGACCCCAACGCTCTGTGCATGTGCTGCGCCTGCTGTTGCGGGCCGCTGCGGGCCTGTAAAGCCCATGCCAAACCTTCAGAGATCGTGAACAGCAGTTTTTTTGCCCGGGTGTCCGAAGATGATTGCACCGGTTGTGAAATGTGCGTTGAACGCTGCCCCATGGATGCTATTACCGTTGATGATGTTGCCCGGATCAATCCGGATCGCTGCATCGGCTGCGGGGTATGCGCGGTCACGTGTCCGGTTGACGCCGTGAAAGTCTTCCGTAAGGAAAAAGGAAAAGAGTTCATCCCGGAAAAAGATGTATTCAGCGCCACCATGGCGATCTATCAGCAGCGCCGCAATCAGGGGTGATGAAAGGAAAAGGGGTTATGACCGTTGACTTTTTCTGTTGGATTAAATGAACCACCTGCCGGAAAACGAAGGAGTTTCTTTCGCAAAAGAAGGTGGAAATCAATGATAGAGATATTTTCAAAACGCCGCTCAACCGTGCGGAAATCGAGGCGCTGTTGCAGGGGAAGCCTGCCTCCGATATGTTCAGTTTCCGCTCTCCCTCTTTCAAAGCGCTGGGATTGGATCAGGCCAAACTGTCCGATCATGATCTGATTAATCTGATGCTGAAAGAGCCGCGCCTTATCCGCCGACCCATCGCAAAGATCGGCAGGAAGGTTTACTTCGGCGCGGACAGCAAGGTTCTGGCGGAAATTATCAAATCCTGAGTTTATCTCTGACAGGAGGAGCGTTGCGTATGAAGGAGAGGATTGTTTGTTTTGCCCTCGGTTTATCCGGAGAAGACATGGAAAAAGGCAGAGCTTCATTTTACGGGCTGAACAGGGAAATACGTCTGGACGTGGTTGCTGTTACGGAAGACATGCTGGACGCGCAAGTAGGAAAAATATTGGATGGCGTCACGGCGGGTTTTGAACCGAACAACACCGGAAAACAGCAGAGTGGAGCAACGGCATTGCCTCCCGACCTTAATCAATACCGGGTGGTTATGGTAAACACCATGGAACGTGAGCAGGTTCTGCAGGTGATGAGGAGTTTCAAGGCGGTTCTACGCGATCCTCAGGAACTGATCTTTGCCGTGATAACGGATACGGCCCGGACCTGGACGTTTGGAGATTATATCGGACATCTGGGGCGGGAGCACGAACATATGAAAAGCCGCAATCCCGGATGATCCGGACAAGAAACGGATGTAAACGGTAATCCTGCCGGGAAAGCGTCAGGGTACAAACGGGATCAAATCTTTAATCTTGACAATTCACCGGACAAAAGGCGATATTCCAATCACATTCAACGATAGATCAGTTCGTCTTTGTCAGGCGTTGTGTCAAAAAGACGCGGCTGAAAAAGTGAATTTTACACCTGTCTGAGCTTGTCGGCAGGCGCTGAATCTATAATACGGTTTATCCGGAAATCAATAGTGTTCAAGCCAAGTGCGGTCGGCTGATAATATGATCTGAAAGGAGAACTTATGACAGTCAGAATAAGCGCCCAGGAAATTTCCTACCCTCATTTGAATAAAAAGGAGCTCACCAACGATATTTGGTTTTACCGGGAAGAATGCCGGTATTTGCGGGAAGCATGGATCATCCATCCAAAAGATTATCAACCGGAATCGCTTATTGATAATACCGATCCGAAAAACTATTTCGCCGCGGAGGGTTTATTCTCCATCCCCGGTTCTTTTTACATGGCGCCAAGCTTGAACAATGATCCCAACGCCGACAGGTTTACGCATTTTAATGCCGTCGACGCCGTGATCTGTTTTAATCAGTTGGGCTTTATCCAGGCGATTGAAGGCGGCATGCGTGAATTGCTCCCGTTTTCTCATTTCAATATCGACATCAATAGTCTGAGAACCGTAAAGACGACGATCAATATTTTAATTGCCAAAATTAATACGACCTTTGTCCGCCCGATTGACCCCACCGATTTTACAGGCATGGTAACCATCACCAAAATGTATTACCACAAGGGGCTCCCGTTTGCGGAAACGGAATACAGTTTTCAAGATAATAAAGGGGGGCTTGCCGTCGGTTCCGCAAGAACCGTAATGTTTGTCCAGAATCTGAAAGACTGAAGAATATATTTATTTGCGACAAAACATATAACTGAAGGAGGAAGCATCATGGCTGATCCGATGAAAGTGGTTCTGAAGATTTTGTCCGTTAAAGGGACCTGCGTCGCGGGGCACAAGGCGGGGGATGAATTTGATTTGAGCAGGGACTTTACGCTGGGATTTTCCGGCGGCGACAAGGCTCTCTGCCCCTCGGCGTTTTATGCCGCTTTTCCGGCGTGGCGCGTTTTGCGTTTTGGCGGGGAATTCCCCTGGGAGGAAGATAAGGATGTCACCCGCATTGCCTGTCCGGACCCTCTGAATCCCGTGGTGATGGAATTGAGAAGGATCAGGGAATAGAAGGATATTTATTTTCATCGCATATTTAGAAACGGGATCGCATTTTACCTTTGATTCAGGGAGGGCTTTGCCGCTTTCCGCCCATCCATTTCGCTTGCAAAATATTGCGAAGTATAAGAATGATTTTGACAGTTCAATGAAAAAAATGAAAAACGATACACCATACCTGATGATGAATAATCTGACGGCATCCAAATCTGACAGCAGGGGATAAAGCATGTCCGGAACAACAATTGAACCATTGCCTAAAAATGCGACAGAAGCACAGGGGCTTTTAATCAAGGCCTTCCATGAAAAATGCGGCGATGAAAGTTTGCCCGCAATCGACAATATCCTGGGTCGTCAGGGACGCGCTCTGGGGCTTAAAGTTAAAAGCAAACTGCCCGATTGCCGTTTGTCCACTGTGGCTGCGGCCTTTACAAAAAACTTCGATCCGGCAACCATCAATATCGTTGCCGTATCCGATGAAAAGTTCCATATTCAGGGGACAACCTGTCCTTTCGGATTGGAAAACACATCAAGGCAACTCTGCGAAGCGGTTATGGCGATTGATCGCGAATATTTTTCCGCAGCAACGGACGGCAGGACCACGCTTACGATTTTAAAAACCAGGGCGGCAGGAGATTCGATCTGCGACACCGTTTATACAACCAGATCTGATAAATAAGGGCCGGGCTTGCGGTTCTTTGCCTTACCCCGGCATGTCGGATATTTTATCAAAGCAGTTTCGCGGGCACGCGTCTGGCTGCACGAATTATACGACCAATGTACTATCCTCGGTTATCCGATGAAATTAAAGGAGGGTGTTTGATATGGCGTCAAGGCTGACGATAGGAAACAAAGCCCGTGACTTTAGATTAAAAACGCCATGGGATGCCGAGATGGGATTCTATGATGCTGTCGGCAATAATCCGGCCGTTTTGATTTTTCTGCGCTATTACGGATGCCCGGTCTGCCAGATGGAAATGGCAAAAATAAAACAGGATATCGAACTGGTCGGAAAAAAAGGCGGGCGCGTATTTGTCGTGCTGCAAAGTCCGCCGGAAACGATTGCTGCTTTAATCACCAGAGACGATTTTCCCTTTACCATCATTTGTGATCCTGAGGGGAAAGTATTTCAACTCTATGGCGTGGAGGCAGGCGGAATTTTCAAATACCTGCATCCCGCCGGTTTGGTCGCGGCAATCAGGGCGGTCAATCGCGGTTTCCGGCACGGCAAATTTGAAGGGAAGGAAACGCAGCTTCCCGCGGCGTTTGCCATGACAGGGGACAAACTCATCAAGTATTCCCGTTATGGAAAAAATATCGGCGATATGCCTCCGTTGTCCCAAATGATCATCGGCATATAACAGATAGGGCGGCAAGCGGAGGAGAATTATGCAGCAGCAGGCGAAAGGTCGGATACACGAGCGGATTACGGCGATTCCCAATGCGTGGTATCCGGCATACATTGTTCGGGGTGAAAAGAAGAATCTGATGATTGACGCGGGGGTGAATCTTCTGGGGCCGCGCTATCTCACTTCCATCAGGGATATCCTGGGTAATCCGGAGCAACTCCACTATCTATTTTTGACACACTCGCATTATGATCACGTTGGCGCTGCGCACTATTTGAAGCGGCATATTCCCGGGCTGGCCATCGGCGCTCATGAAAGACTTGCCGGACTGCTGCAAAAGTCATCCGTGCTGGACGTGATGAATCAGCTCAGCGGCAATCATGTTGAACTTTTAAAGTATAATACCTCGGCCGAAGACCTGACGCTCCGTCCGTTTGAAATCGATATTCGCCTGAAGCAGGGTGAGGAGTTTGACCTGGGCGGGTTGACCTGCCGTGTCTATGAAACGCCCGGTCATACCAGGGATTCGCTGTCTTTTTATTTTCCGGAGATCAAAACCCTGTTCCCCAGTGAAGCGTGCGGCGTGCTTCAGGGTGAAACAGGCGGTTCGATACAGGTCGAGTTTCTGTCTTCATACTCTGATTATATCGAATCTCTGAAACTGATGATCGCTCTCGAACCGGAAATCATTTGCCTGGGGCACGCCTGGATGCTGACTCATGAAGACGCGAAGGAATTTCTCAAACGCGCGCTTGCCGAAACATACCGCTACCGTGAACTGATTGAAAGCTACCTGATCGAAGCCGGCGGCAATATTGAAAAAGCAATCGAGAACATGGGCCATGTTGAATACGACATCAAAGGCGGCATCTATCAGGAGCGTGTCTCCTATATGACGAATCTGGCCGCTCAGGTAAAGCATATTGCCGGATTGATGAAACAGTAAACAACTGATACCAGGCCGCATTCTTTTGTCCCCCTGTGCACAATCCGGAAGTTTGAAATTTCCATAATTCCTATCATTGTTAATGAAGGGGCAGGGGAGATTTTGTTGAATATCACATTGACATGGCAAAAATGATATTTTATAAAAAGACAAATCGCTCCCGCAGTAACGGGGAAAGATTGCTTGTGGCATTTTCTCCGGGACTATGGAGCTGAACGTGGTTCGGGAACTGAGCATCCCGGTTGTTACTGAAAAATAAAGTTAAGAGAGACAGGTTTATGGAAAAGCCGCTTTCCTGCCTGCAGTGCGGCAAATGTTGTTTTGTTGATTTTACGGCTTATGCGCAGCAAGAGGATTATGACCGGTGGCGCGCCGAAAAGAGGCACGACATTCTGGATATGATCGAACACCGCCATCTCACCTGGGCCGGAGACCGGTTGATCTCCGCCGATACCGGCGAGACACCCCGGGAATGTCCTTTCCTGTATAATTCGGAAAACAAGTGGCTTTGCTCCATTTACGGAACAAGGCCCGCAGTGTGCCGGGAGTATTGTCCTGGATCATCTGAGCTTTGCCCCCAGTTTATGATTAAACGGCGCGTTGGAACATAGAGAGCAAGCTGTCAGGAAGAAGACCGGCGTTGATTTGTCGATCCGGCTGGTTACTCCCGATCCGACAGGTTGATCTTTGCTTCTTCCTGCATGATGCTCGGAATACATCATTCATTTCTGTAAATAGCGAAACGCTTTCAACCCCTCCTCTTCCAAAATCGGACCAATCCAGTCGCGCTTTCCGCTTCCATATCCATGGCTGTGTCCTTACAATAAAAAAACCTGCTTAACGGGGTGATAACGCTTCTACGCGGGCACGGTCCTTAATAATAAATTTCAGCAAATCTTTGGCAAAATCAGAATAAATATTGATATTGTCGTAATTGGTCGGCTGAGCCAGCTTCTGCAACAACAATGCGTCTGCGTCAAACCAGCGCGGCACCAATGCGGCAAAGAAAAAGCCCAGGTGGTTCAGCTTTTCGGTTAATGCTCCGCTCCAGGGTTTATCCATTGGTAAAAACACCTGCAATACAACGGCCCCGGCCTCCGTATATTTCTTAACCAGACCGGCTATCACTTCGCCTGCATCTTCTCCCGCTTCAAAGATGGAAATTCGCAATACGCCCGCGCCGGCAATGAAAGTATCGGCATAACGGGTTGCCGTTTCTTTCGGCAATGGCTGCGTGCCGGCTTCAAACTGACGCTTGCGCTTCGCGTTATCATAAATTTTTCTCAGGATTTCTTCATAGGGGGCCGGCAGAAAGACGGTGTGGGGTTTTTCTTTAAGACAGGCACAGGCCACAACCGCGCTTACGCGCCCGGACGCCGACTTTTCCGTTTCATAGGATTCGGCCGGCATCAATTCAATCTCGATGCCTGTCTCTTTGCCTCCAACGCTGAGCGTCGATTTTTGCATGAACACATGGTTGGTGACCGATTCGCCCCATATTTCTTCTCCCCCGATCGCCCGCATCAGGGCCTGCGCAATATAGCCATGGATAACCTTGTCAAATCCCTTGCCGCGGTGTTCCTTTAAAACCATGCCCTGTCCGCCCTCGTAAAGGCCATGATAAGTTTCCTTCAGGCGGTACATGGCGTGATGGCCCAGGATATTGCCTGAGGCATCCGCGACGACAACCCGGTACATCAGGCCTTCTTCCTGCTGCCGGATGATGTAATCAGGATCATACATTTCCCTAATCGGATAATGGTCTCCATAAATCGCCCTGTAAAGCGCTACAACACCCGGAGCGTCAGATTCCTGCATTAGACGAACCTGATATTCACCAAATTCCTGTGAGGGGGCATTAATCTTCATTTTTCTCTCCTTTTTTTTGAAAAAGTATTATTATGGAAATCAGACAAACAAGCGTAAAGCCCGCCGCCATGTAAAACAGTTTGCCAAAATCCGCGCCGAGCGTGATGAGCATCCCGCCCAGATACGGCGTGATGAAGTAGCCCGCGTCCATGGCAAAGAGGGTCATGTTGGTATTAAGGCCGCGCATGGCGGGCGAGGAGGCGGAAAAGATCAAGGCATTCAGAACGGGCAGGGCAACTCCCATGCTTCCTCCGTAAACGACCGCCAGCAGGTAATAGGCTGAAGGGGTGCTGACATTGGGCAGCGCGATCAGGCACAGCAAAAGCAAAGCCAGAACAATCATGACGAGCCGTGTTTTATTAAATTGGTCAAACATGGCGGTGCCGAGGAGACGCACGGCAATCATCGTCGCCATAGAGATCATAAAAAAGACGCCTACGTTGCCGATGCCCGTTTGCAGGGAAAGATTCTTCATGAAATAGAAAAACGTGGCATGGGCCAGATAAATAAAAAGCGTGGCCAGAAGCAAAATGACCACGGCATGCTGTCTGAAATTATCCCGGATCCCGGCAAGGGTCAAACGGCGCATCAGGACGGCATCCATGCCGCCGAGTGTCCTGACGATGCGTTTGCGCAAAGCAATCATCAGCAGGATTGCGGCCACTGAAAAGATGGAAACTCCGGCATAGATGTCGGCTGCGTTGCGGACATGCGGCAGCAGGGCTTCCGTGAGCGGTGGAATCAACGCATAAGGGATCATGATGGCGATGGAAAGCGTGCTGAATCCCTGGCCGCTCTTTTCCGGGGGAATAAAATTTACCATCAGGGAAATCACGGCGGAAGTGAGGAGGACAAAGACCCCGCCGTGGATGACGCGCAGAATAATCATGGCCGTCACGGTTTCCACCCAGAGGTAGGAACAGGAGACCACAACCAGGAGCACGAGGGCGAACATGGCGACGCCATAGGCGTTGCGCACATGCAGCCAGGGCAGCACCAGCAGGCGAAGCCCGAAGGCGGCCATGGGTTCCAGGCCGACCAGAAAGCCGCGCCAGATGACGGGAATTTCAATGACGCTCAGATAATAATAGAAACTGTAAAAGACGCTGACGTTGCAGAATGCCGTCACAATCACCAGGCACAGCGCCAGAAATTCAAAGGTAAAAAGGCTTTTTTCGCCTGGTTTGACGGTCATTTTACCATCCTATGATTCCAGCGTCTTTTTCAGCGCCGCGACAAAGGCCTCCATCGCCTCCATCTTCGAGAGGGTGACCCGGATATGGTTTGGATAGCGGAAGCCCGTCATGGGACGGATCATAATTCCTTCACGCATGAGTTTCCGGTAAGCCAGCGTGTCGCTTCCCGGCAGTTTCACAATCAGATAATTGCCCTCGCCCGCGATGACCGGCAAATTCAGCCTGGCCAGTTCTTCGCGCAAAAAAGCACGGCTTTCGCAAACCAGCGCGCGCGTCTTTGCGATATGGCCCGTATCGTCGCGCAGGCAGGCCAGGGCTGCCTCCTGGGCGATGCTGTTTACGGAATAGACCACACAGGTCCGGCGGATCATATCGGCTGCGGCAGGGTCCGCGGCCAGGTAGCCGATGCGCAGTCCCGCGATGCCGTACATTTTGGAAAAAGTCCGAAACACAATGAGGTTGGGGTAATCTTTGATGAGCGAGATGCCGTCGGGATAATCCTCGTTTTCCACAAACTCGAAGTAAGCTTCGTCAACGACTACCATCTGTTTACCGTCCAGAGCGTCGAGAAATGCAATCAGGGTGTCTTTGGACCAGTAAGTTCCCGAGGGATTATTCGGATTGCAGATAAAAATCACTTTGGTGTTTTCGTCAATGCTTTGGAGCATGCCCTGTTCGTCAAACCGTTCGTTTTTCAGGGGGATAAGCTTTGCCCTGATTCCGGAAAACGTCGCCACCCACTCGTAAACGGCAAAGGTTTTGTCCGTCGTGATGATATTGTCCCCCTGCTGGCAGAAGGCCTTTACCACAAAGGCGATGACCTCATTGGCGCCGTTGCCCACCACCACCTGATCCGGGTCGATGCCGTTAATGCTGCCGATTTCCTGACGCAGATAGTAGGAATCGCCGCTGGGATACACGGCACCCCGGGGCGGGGAAAAACGCCGGATGATCTCCTGCGCGCCGGGCGGAGGTCCCAGGGGATTTTCGTTATTGTTGAGCCGGTACAGGCTCGGGCAGCCATATAGCTTTTTCAGCTCGCAGTCCGGCTTGCTGGGAATATAAGGCTCAAATTCCCTGACATAGGCAGGGACGAGGATATCAAGATTTGTTTTCATTATCATACTGAAAGATCATGAGATCTGATTTTCCGGCAAAAGGCAGAATGATTCCCGGTTTAAAATGGTTGTTTAAAAGCACGTAAATCAGCCGGGCATGCCAGGGGACGCCCAGATCCAGTTCGACATAAAGATTGAGAAAATGGTCATTGCGTAGAAAACGGATGTGTCTTTGCACATTGTCTTGATAATCATCTCCGGCCATGACGGGGCGAAGGGTGACGGTGGACTGCTCACGATACACTTCCGCGGAAAACAGCGATGGACCCAAACGTGTTTCGCCCATGTCCCGGATGGTTCGGATTTCTCTGGCCAGAGCCAGCCGCCGGTATTCCCGGCGCAGATAATCAGTCATATCGGCGTCCGACCAGACCTCAAAACCGGGATCTTCATGAAGCAGCCGGTAAAAAGAAATCTCTTCAACGGGTGCTTTGCCTTCTTCATGATAGCGGAGCGTACCGAGGGCTTCAAAATTGTTCCGGAGCGGTTCGGGAAGCCCCCACAGGCTGAGCAACCCCAGCGCCTTGGTGCGGGCGATACCGGCGATGCAGGCGGTAAACAGCGCTTCGCCGATCGCTTTTTCCTGATCTTTGGAGAAGCAGTATGGGCCGTAAAACTGGACGATCTTTTCCGAACGATAAAAAAGCAGGATGCCGCCGACAATTTCCTTTTTTTGGTTCAGGGCCACAAGGGCGTTATATTCCCCGCTGTGAACCATATCCACAAGCTTGCCGGGATGCCTAAAAAAAGCCGGCCTGTATGGCAGGGAATAATGTTGCGAGGTCAGGATGGCAAAGACTTTCAGCCTCTCGTCATCCGGCGTCCCGGTTGATAAATTTTCAGCAGGCTCCGGTGCGGGAAGTATCTCTTCATAAGCGGGGTAGGTCTTTTCTTTTGTAATGGTGAGGCAAACCCGGTTGTTCTTTTCAACGGCAACATTGAAATAATCCACGGAACGGGAGGCGATCAAAAGACCCATGGATTCCAGGTCGGATTCTCGGTCATGGGCGATGGTTGAAGCGATATTGAGACCGCTTAAATTCAGCTCCGGCGCGGAAAAACGGAAATGAACGCGGGCATAATAGAATCCGTTGAAGCACTGCACTTCCAGTGATTTTCCCGGGCAGACGAAATGACTGAGATAAAGAAAAATTTCCTCCGTCGCCAGGCTTAAACGGATATATTCCGCCTGTTTCAGGCCGAAGACCATTGCCGCCGATTCCACAAACTGGGTGACGACGGGAAGGTAATGCGCTGAGGCGCTGATTTCCAAAGTCAATGTGCGCATGTTGTCAGTATCCATGACCTTATTCCTTTACAAGTGCTGCATTTTGGAAATTCCTTATAGAACAAAGCTTGAACATAGTCAAAGGGTCTGAAGCGGCAAATGATGCCTCTCCGCAACTTGTTTTGCAGGGGAAAAATATTCAATCCCGCTTGCGCCAGACGAGCATTCATTCACCGCTGCTTACTGCGAGATGGTTGATTGCCTCTTCATAATGTTCCGGGGTGTCGATATCCATCAATATACCGGGATCGTGGCAATTGATATTCAGAGCTTCGCCATTGTAGCAAGACAGGAGCGCCCGCATTCCCCCGGGTTCATTGAAAGTCAGAACAGCCGGGATCAGCGCCGTCGATACGAGAGGCGGATGTCCCCGTCTGCCCTCATAACAGGGATAACAGATGCTCGCCTTCTTTTCCATTTGAACGGCGATCAGGCGGCTGATCGTTTCGGGCCGGACCAGCGGGATGTCCGCAGGGTGGAGAAAAAAAGCTTGGCAGTCCGGATTCAGACTTTTTACACCGGTTTGAATGGAGGAGAACATGCCCTGATCATACTGTTCATTGATGGTCCAGGGGATACCCTGCTTTTCCAGGACGGGCCGGACATCGGCGGCCTGATGCCCCAGCACGACGAGCATATCGGATATTCCCGCTGAGCGGTACAGGGTGATGAGTCTCTCCAGAACGGTTTGACCGCCCAGAGGCATCAGCGGCTTGAAAGCGCCCATGCGGGTGGAGCGTCCGGCGGCAAGGATCAGTGCGGCGAATTTTTCTTCAGACATGATTTTCTGTTATATCCATATTAAGGTGATCCCGCTCTGGCTGATCACTCTGATTTTTCCATGATATCTCTTATTCTTTCTGCCCCTTCTGACCGGCCATTGCTTCTTTTCGCAAACGAACTTCCTGCTCCGCCTTCAAACGGTCTATCTCCGCCTGCACGGCACGGGTGTTATCTTTTTCCACCTGTTTTTGCTGTTCTTCCTGAACTTCTTTTTGCCAAGGCTCTGCCTGGTCTCCTCCCCGCAGATGATTCACCAGTTCGTTCAGCTCTCCTTTTCGCAAATGTTCTATCGTTGCGCTGATGCTTAATTTTTCAGCCAGTTCTTTCATCTCTGCGTTTGCTTTCGCAATTCTTGATTGCGCCTCATCCAGCGATACTTTTTCACTTTTTGCTGAGAAGTCCTTAACGGTCACTTTTTCGCCTTTTGAGGCCGGTTCACCGAATGATTGTATGGATGAAGCAGGAGCGTTATGATTCCGGCTGTCTTCCCATGTTTTGAATCCTTTATATACCGCCAGACCTATGCCGATGAATAATACCAAAGAAAAAACAGATACCTTGAGTTTCATCATTCACGATCCCTTTGAGATTTGCTGTTGATTATTGTGAAGGAGATCATAAAACCGATCAGTTTCCGTGTCAAGAAAATCTCAGTCTGGGATTGCAAGTGCGTCGCATGCGCAGGTCAGGAATGTGATAGGACGCTGCCCCTCCGGGACTCACCGTACCTGTTTTATGGCCTTCTTCTCATTGTCAATTGCCAGTTGCACTTGCTTGTAAAACCCATCGCGCTTTCTGCTCTGATCACCACCCTGACGATCAGAGGCCTGCGGCCAGCTGCTGTTTGACGCAATGATCAGTTTCCGCCCGGGATCGATAAATATGCCCTGACCGAAAATCCCCCTTGCCGTATAGCTGCCGTCCTTCATGGTCCACCATTGATATCCATAGCCATATTCGGGCTGATTGGTATCGGTATGCTTCGTCGTTGCCGCAGCGATCCAGCTGTCCGGCAGCACCGGCTTGCCTTCCGCCATACCGCCGCCCAGGATGAACAAACCAAAGCGGGCAAAGTCCCGGGTTGATGCCTGCAGACAGCAGCCGCTGATTTCATGACCGGTGGACCCTAACAGCCAACTCGCGTTCCGCTCCATGCCGAAAGACCGCCAGACCTTCTCCGACAGATACTGGGACAGACTCTTTTTGGTCGCCTGACTGACCAGTACACCGATTAAATTGGTCTCACCGGTCTTGTAAACCCATTTCGTGCCCGGAGGCGCTTCACGTTTCAATTTGCGCATATAGCTGACAGTCACATCGACGCCCGGCTCGGCCTTGTGCGCGTTGAACAAAGCGACATCCGATTTGGGGTCGCCATAGTCCTCGTTCCACTTTACGCCCGATGTCATGGTCAGCAGTTGCCTGATCGTGACATCATCATAGACCGACCCTTTGAGGTCGGGAATATAGGCAGACACCTTGTCGTCGATGCTCCTGATATAGCCGTCCTTAATTGCCGCACCCACCAATGTCGAGGTGATTGATTTTGCAACCGAGAAGCTGGTCCAGCGTCCGGCGCCGTCGAAGCCGAGTCCATATTTCTCGAGACGGATTTTGCCGTCCTGGACGATCACCAATCCGGCGGTGCGCTGATTTTTCATATAGGCATCGACATTGATGCCAATATCAAGCGGCGCTCCCTTCGGCAGGGGATAGACGTATCCGTCAGCGGAAATGACTCGTGATTTGGTAAGGATGGGCATCCGGTCCATCGCGCGAAAAGCGGCATCGCGCTGTTGGATTGACCAGAAAAGTACATCCTTGTTGGTCGGTATGTTAAGGATCAACCCGCGCATATCCTTGTCAGCCGTTACCCAGAATATGCCGCCTGCCGCCACCAGCACTGCCAATATCCCAACGATCCATTTTCGCATCACACACCCCCTTAGTTCTGTAATGAAACGTCTGATCATGCTTTTAATCCCGCTCACGCGGGACGAACGTTAATTAGCCTCAGATTGCTGCGATATGAAAATGTTCATTTCATGCCCCGACAGTTTGTTGCGAGGCGGTTGATTAAAGAAAGATTTTTAACAATTACTGATTGCAATGTATCATAAGATCACTGATTTGAAAAATGAGTAATGCAGGAAAAACCATTTTTGTAACTTTTGACTCTCATTTTGATCCTGTTCCGGTGCGCAGCGCAATCAGTTCAGCGACGATGCTCACGGCTATTTCCGCGGGCGTTTGCGCGCCGATATCGAGGCCGATCGGGCAGTGGACGCGCGCCAGGTCTTCCGCGCTTACGCCGTCTTGCCGGAGGCTTTCGTAGATGGCGTCGCGCTTTCTGCGGCTTCCGATCATGCCGATATAGCCTGCGCCGCTCTCCATGGCCTGAAAAAGAACAGTCCGGTCGTGCTCGTGCCCCCGTGTAACAATGACAATCCGGTCGTTGAGGCCTATGGACAGGCCGGCGAAGCAGTTTTCAAAGGATGCCTCCGGAATCACAATCTCTGATTCGGGAAAACGGTCGCGACCGGCAAAATCCGGACGGTCGTCAATGATGACGGTGGCGAAACCGGTTATGTCGCACAGAGCGGCCAGTTTCCGGCCAATGTGGCCGGCTCCCGCGATGATAACCCGCTCCCGCGGAAAAACGGGTTGAATCAGATATCGGATGCCGCCGCTGCCCGTTACAAGTCTTGCCTCGTCCGGATGGCACGCCTGTTTCAAACTGTTGAGGTCAAACCCCGTCAGATCCAGAGAACCGGCATCGATATCATCTCCGGACATGACACCCAGGCCGGTCTTCACAAACGTTTCGTTACTATGATCCGGGTGAACGGACCAGATAAGCCAGGCGGGCTTTCCTGCCTCGCAAGCGCAGGCGATCTTCATGAACAGGCCGGCCGATAAAGCATCATTGCCTTCCAGGAAATCGACAAGGACTTCTACCTGTCCGCCGCAGATCATGCCGCCTTTGACGTTTTGCTGATCGTTGAACGAGAATTTCAGACAGACGGATTGCCGGCAGGCGATAACCTTTGCCGCAGCTTTCAAAACCTGTGCCTCCAGGGCGCCGCCCCCGATGGTTCCCACGCTTTCATTATTTTCGAAAATGGCCATGGTGGTTCCTGCTTCGCGGGGAGCCGATCCCGAACGGAAGATAATCGTTGCCAGAACGATTGGCCGCGGACTCGAAAAACTGTCGGCAATAAAACGGTAAAATCCTTTCTCCATTGAAACACTCGTCATCCTGTGCTAAGAATTTAATTGTGAAGGCATATAGCACAAAGGTGCCTGGAAGTCATTAAACAGTTGTTTCTTGAAAGGAAATAGCCACGTTGGACATACAAATTCCGGAAATCGGCAAATCCTTTGCGCGGCCTGATGCGGCGGCCAAAGTGACCGGAGCCGAAAAATACGCCGTGGATTATTACGGGGACAATCTGCTCTGGGCCGGTGTGCGCCGCGCAGGTGTTGCCCATGGCCGTATCCGCAATTTGGACACGTCGGCCGCCGCGCACCTTCCCGGTGTGGTGGCTGTGTTGACAGGCCGTGACGTCACCGGCGCCAATCGTCAGGGAATTGTCCACAAGGATCAGCCGGTCCTTGCCACGGATAAGGTCCGCTATTCGGGTGACGCCGTTGCGCTGGTTCTGGCGGAAAATCGGGAAACTCTGAAACAAGCCATCGATCTTATCGAAGTTGACATTGAACCCCTGCCGGGGGTTTTTACCGTTGAAGAAGCTCTGAAACCGGGCGCGCCTGTGCTTCACGAGGATTATCCCGGCGGCAATGTTCTGCTGAAAGCCGAAATCAAGGCCGGCGACGGCGAAAGCGCGATTGCGGGTTGCGATATTCTGATTGAAGAAACTTTCGATGTTCCCATGCAGGCTCATGCCTTCCTCGAAACGGAAAACGGCATTGCCTGGCAGGAGGCGGACGGTCGTGTTGTCCTGATTGCCTCGACGCAGGCGCCCTTTCGCGACAAGTGGGAAATCAGCCATGCGCTGGGATTGGCCATGGATAAGATGCGTGTCATCAGCCCCTATCTGGGCGGCGCTTTCGGAGGCAAGGACGGCGCCACGGTGCAGTGCTTTCTGATGCTGGCCGCCCTTCATGCGCAAGGCAGGCCGGTCAAGATGTGGTGGAACAGGGAAGAAAATTTTGCGGCCGGCTACAAGCGCCATGCCGTCCATATGCATTATCGGCTCGGGGCCAAATCCGACGGAACACTTCAGGCGCTGCATTGCCGCCTCTACTATAATACGGGAGCCTACGCGCATCTGGGCGGAGAGGTCATGGCCCTGGGCATGGAACATGCCGGGGGACCATACCGCATTCCTCACACGCTTATCGAAGGCTGGTGCGTTTATACGAACAACCCTGTTGCCGGCGCCATGCGCGGCTTCGGTGTCGCGCAGGTCAGTTTTGCCATCGAGCAGATGATGGATCTGCTGGCTGCAAAACTGAACATCAACCCTCTGGCGCTGCGCAGGAAAAATGCGCTGCGCCGTGGAGACCGGAACACTTCCGGCGTCACCATGACTCAGTCCACAGGCATTCTCGACTGCCTTACGGCGCTTGCAGAAAATCCGCTCTGGCTCAATCGCAACGACTGGAAGCAAAACGCCGGACCCTTTAAAAAAAGAGGCGTGGGCGTATCCGCCGTGTTTAACGCGATGGGCTATGGACGCGGCCTGCCCGATTCAGCCATTGCCAAAATTGAGCTGACAACGGAGGGACGAATCCGGGTCTATAACGGAGTAACCGATATGGGGCAGGGCAACGCCACCGCCTTTGTCCAGATTGCCGGACAGATTTTGTGTCAGGAAAATACGCGCATTGAGCTTGTCCAGCCGGACACGGACCGGACGCTTCCTTCCGGATCGTCCTCGGCAGGACGCACGACTTATACCTATGGCAACGCCCTGATTAAAGCCAGTGAAGCGCTCCGGCGTAAAATTATCGGCCGCGCGGCGCTGGTTCTTCTGGCCGACACTCTGGAGCATCTGGAGCTTTTGTCGGGGCGTGTCCGCGACCTGCAATCCGGCCGCGAAATTCCGCTGGAGATGATCGGTTCGATGATGGCGGCGGAAGACCGGGTCTGCATCAGCCAGTTTCTCATGCCTGTTGTCCGCGACAAACTGGATACGGGGAAGGAATTTATCATCGGCTTTCCCCATCTTATTTTTTCCTATGCCGCCCATTTGGCTTGCATTGAAGTGGACACACTGACCGGCGCCGTCGATGTCAAGGCTTATGCCGCCGCAACCGAGGCGGGACGCGTCCTCAACCCGCAGACCTTTACGCAGCAGGTGCAGGGCGCGATTGCCCAGGGCATCGGTTACGCGCTCTATGAAGAAATCATGATGGAGCAGGGGCGTCTGCTGACGCCGAATTTCACCACCTATCATATTCCCGGCGCGATGGATATTCCGGAAATCAACTCGCAGATTGTGGAAACCTGGGAGCCGTCTGGTCCCTATGGCATGAAGGGCGTCGGTGAAGTCGGCTCCAACGGCCCGCTACCTGCCATTGCCAATGCTCTGGCCGACGCCTGCGGCATCCGTTTGACCTGTTCTCCCCTGAAACAGGAACGGGTGCTTGAGGCTTTGTCTCGGTCCCGTCGGGAAGGAGGCCGGTCATGAATATCCGGTTTACGCTCAACGGGAAGGCAATAGACATGGAAACCGCCGCGGATCGGCGCGTGGTGGATCTTCTGCGGGAAGACCTCGGGTTGACAGGCACCAAGGAAGGATGCGGCGCCGGTGAATGCGGGACCTGTTCTATCCTTGTGAACGGCGAACACCGTTTGTCCTGCCTGATGATCGCGGCGCAACTTTCAGGCCGGGATATTGTGACCATCGAAGGGCTGTCTGAAAAGGACCGTTTGCATCCGCTTCAGGAATCTTTCATTCGCCATGGAGCGGTGCAATGCGGGTTTTGTACGCCGGGCATGATTATCGGGGCGGCGGCGCTCCTGAAACACAATCCACGGCCCTTACGGGAAGAGATCCGCGCGGGACTTGCCGGAAATCTCTGCCGCTGCACGGGATACCAGAAGATCGTGGACGCCGTCGCAGCGGCTACGCGCCGTGAGGAGGAAAAACCATGAGACAGGTTTACCTTCCTCAAACTCTTGCCGATCTGTGGTCCTGTCTCAATGCAAACCCTGATGCCCTGATATTTGCGGGCGGCACGGACCTGTTTGTCAAAATGCGCGCCGCCAGGACGGATGCAACCGTCCTGATCGGACTGGAAAGGATTGCAGAACTAAGCGGTATCGGGGAAGATGATGGTGAAATTTGGATAGGCGCTTGTGCCACGCATGAAAATATTCTGCGCCATCCTCTGATTGCGGCGCACCTGCCTGTTCTTGTCCAGGCTCTCAGGACGCTGGGGTCTCCTCCGATCCGAACAATGGGAACCATTGGCGGCAATATCTGTACGGCCTCACCGGCGGGGGACACTCTGCCGCCTTTGTATGTGCTGCGGGCGGACGTAGAGATTGCTTCACAGAAAGGCAGTCGATCCGTGTCTGTCCCGGACTTCATCGCCGGTCCCGGAAAGACACGGCTTGCGCCGGGCGAAATCATCACAGGCGTTCGCGTAAAAAAGCCTGCGGAATTCAACTTTCATCATTTTGAAAAAGTCGGACAGCGCAAGTCAATGTCCTGCGCGGTTGCCAGCATGGCCGCTCTTCTCAGGATCACGCCTTCCGGAATGATTGAAGCGTGCCGTCTGGCCTGGGGCAGTGTCGGTCCCGCCGTTATGACGGATGCCGGAATTGAAGACTTTCTGACCGGTAAAAAACTGTCGCAAGAGACGCTCTCCGCTGCCGCCGAGAAAATTGTCCGCTTTGTTTTGCCGATTGATGATGTCCGGGCCGCGGCGGATTATCGCCGGACTGTATCAGGCAATCTCATTCTGCGGCTTTCCGGTATGGAGAAGCCCGCTGCGGAATTGAAGAGACAAAGCCCTTCGGAAGGGATGTAAAAATATTGAAACACCGGTGTAAAAAAAATGAGAAGAGGAGCATCGCTCTTTTTACCTTATTTGTTTTTTTTCTTGTAATGCTTCCGGGCTGCTCCAGCAATCCGGAAAGCAACCGTATCCTGCCCGGTCCGGCTCAGATGAACGCCCCCGGATATTCCATCGGTGTGCCGCAGGGCTCCGCCGCCATGACGGTTGTTGAACAAAAATTCCCCAAATGCAAAATCGAGTATTATTCAGGTGTCAATGACGGTTATCTGGCGGTCAAGCAGGGAAAGATCGATGCCTTTGCTTTTGACCGGCATACGCTTCAGTATGTGGCCATGAAAAATCCTGATCTGGCGCTGATGGATGACAAGATTGCGGATGAACGCATTGTTGCCGGCGCCGCGCTGGACCGGAAGGACTTGATTACGAAAGTCAACGCCTTTATCCGGCAATACAAGGCGGATGGAACGTATCAGGAAATGTATAATCGATGGATCCTGCAAGCAAACGCCGTAATGCCCCGGATAGCGGAGCCGGAAAATCCAGCGATGACGCTGAAAATCGCTACCGACGGTTTGAACGAACCGATGAACTTTTACGCCGGTGGTGAACTGACGGGATTCGATATTGAATTTGTCAAAAGGCTCGCTTATTTTCTCAATGCAAAAGTCACGTATCAGACCATGGAATTTTCCGCACTGGTTATCGCCGCGCAGGCCGGAAAGGTCGACTTGCTGATAGCGGACTTGAATGCCACGCCGGAGCGCCGGAAGAAAATGTTATTTTCCGATGCCTATATGGATTCGGAAGTTGCCTTTCTTGTCCGGAAGGACAGGCTTTCCCGGAGTGCGGCGGTTCAGCAGATAACGGATGTGTCGCAGCTTGCCGGGGGAAAAGTCGGGGTTCAAACCGGCACGACTTACGAGACGGTGTTAAAA
This sequence comes from Deltaproteobacteria bacterium HGW-Deltaproteobacteria-6, assembly GCA_002840435.1. Taxonomy (NCBI): domain Bacteria; class Deltaproteobacteria; species Deltaproteobacteria bacterium HGW-Deltaproteobacteria-6. Next base: position 5,620 of record PHAT01000009.1, on the reverse strand, counting down.
GATAAGCTTCCTGATGCCACCCCCGTGTATTTTACGACGTTTACGGATCAGATCGCGGCAGTCAAGGCGGGAAAAATTGCGGGCTTCCTTGTGGATGAAGTGGTGGCGCGCGGCATGATCCGTCAGACATCCGGCATTACCTACATTCCCAAATGGCTGCGTCTGAATGAGTATGCGTTTGCGTTTTCGAAGAACCAGTCTCTGCTGCATCGAGAGGTCAATGCCGCATTGCAAGAGATCAAAAACGACGGGACGCTTAAGAAGCTTGAAACTAAATGGTTCGGCACGGATGATACACTCAAAGTTCTCCCGGCTCTCCCACTTGAAGGCAAAAAAAGGGTGATCCGGTTTGCCACGAACAGCGACTGTGCGCCGTTTGTCTATATGAAGAACGGGACGCTGGTTGGTTACGACATCGAGGTGGCGATGATCATCGCCTCGAAGCTTGGACGCAAGCTGGAAATCATGGATATGGACTTTGCGGCGATCATCCCGTCGCTTTCGGCTGGCAAAAGCGATATGGCCGGCGCTTTTATCGCCATTACGGAAGAACGTGCCCAGTCGGTTCTTTTCAGTATTCCCAATTACTCGGGTGGCACGGTTGCTGTGGTTGCTGAACTTGCCGCCGCTCCCGCCTCACAAATCATTACGGATCCTTCTCAGCTTGCCGGGAAGAAAGTCGGAATTATCACTGGCTCCGTCTACGATGGCATGTTGAAAAAATATGTCCCCGGAGCTGTTCCCGAGTATTTCAACAGCTTTTCCGATGAAACGGAAGCGCTCAAGACCGGAAAGATCGCAGCCTTTCTGGTGGATGAACCGATCGCACGGGATATTATCAACCACTCATCCGGTGTAATCAGTTTAACGAAGGCATTGAGTTCGGACAGCTATGCATTCGTTTTTCCGAAGAATCAAGTTGATCTGCAAAAGCAGGTTAATGCCGTGTTGAAAGAGATGCAGGGCAACGGAACGCTGAAAAAGATAGAGGCCAGGTGGTTCGGCAAGGATGACTCGGCGAAGGTTCTTCCGGATCTCAGGTTCGACGGCAAAAACGGGGTGATCCATCTGGCCACGAACAGCAACCTGGCGCCATTTGCCTACGTGAAGCATGGAAAAATCGTGGGGTATGATATTGAGATTGCCATGATCATTGCCTCGAAACTCGGCCGGACACTCGAAATTGCTGATATGGATGTTGCTGCAGTCATTCCGTCGCTGATGTCCGGGAAAAGTGATATGGCCGTTGGTGGTTTCACAGTCACCAAAGAACGGGCCAGGTCGGTCCTTTTCAGTGTTCCCAATTACACGGGCGGCATCGTTGTTATGGTGGCGGCAGGCGCCGATGCCCGGGAAAACGCCGGAGGCAAAAGTATCTGGGCGGGCCTGGGGAAGAGCTTCCAGCGGACCTTCATGGTTGAAGATCGCTACAAGCTCGTCTTGCAGGGCCTGTGGGTCACTATCCTGATATCCATTCTCTCGGCTGTTTTGGGCACTGTTCTTGGATTTATCGTCTGCATGATGCGCCGGGCGAAAACAAGGGTGGCGAATATTCCGGCCAGAGTCTTTATCCGTGCGATTCAGGGAACTCCCATTGTCGTGCTGCTGATGATTTTATACTACATCGTTTTCGGCAGTATGGATATTAATGCGATTGTGGTGGCCATTATCGGTTTTTCCATAAACTTTGCCGCTTACGTATCGGAGATGATGAGAACAGGCATTGACGCGGTGGATAAGGGGCAGCATGAAGCCGCTTATGCCATTGGCTTTAACAGGATTCAGGTCTTTGCCAGAATCACTCTGCCGCAGGCGGCAAAGCACGTCCTGCCGGTGTTCAAAGGCGAGTTTATCTCCATGCTCAAGATGACATCGGTGGTCGGTTACATTGCCATTCAGGATCTGACCAAAATCAGCGATATTATCCGCAGCCGCACTTATGAGGCTTTCTTTCCCCTTATCGCCACCGCCCTGATTTATTTTACCATCGCCTATGTGATGGCTTTTCTGTTGTCACGGGTGGAAATGCGGATTGATCCGAAGTGGCGGAAGAGGGTGGTGAAAGGCGTGGTGATCCGATGATCAGCGTGAAAAATTTATCCAAACACTTTGGCGATCTGGCCGTCCTGAAAGATGTCAATGTTGAAATTAAAAAAGGTGAGGTGATTGCCGTCATCGGCCCGTCCGGCACCGGCAAGAGCACCTTGTTGCGCTGTCTCAACCTTCTGGAGGAGCCGGAAGGCGGCGAAATTATCATTGACGACGTCAACCTTCTTGATAAAAAAACCAATGTCTTCAAACTTCGTCAGAAGATGGGCATGGTTTTCCAGTCCTTTAATCTTTTTTCGCATTTGATGGTGATTGAAAACATCATGCTCGGGCCGGTTGATTTGCTAAAGATGAACCGTCAGGATGCTTTTGATGAGGGCATGAAGCTATTGGCCATGGTGGGGCTCGCGGAAAAAGCGTATGCCTATCCCGACGAGTTGTCGGGCGGTCAGAAGCAGCGGGTGGCCATTGCCAGAACGCTGGCCATGAAGCCGGAGATCGTGCTGTTTGACGAGCCGACTTCCGCGCTTGACCCGACCATGATCAGCGAGGTGCTGGCGGTTATCCGCAAGCTGGCGGCAGACGGGATGACCATGATGATTGTCACCCATGAAATGAAATTCGCGAAAGATGTCTCCACACGTGTTTTATACATGGATGAAGGGATTATCTTTGAGGAAGGAACACCCGATCAGGTCTTTAACCATCCTCAAAAGGACAAGACGCGCGCCTTTATTCATCATGTCAAAATCTTTACCTATAAAATCCGGTCCCGGTCTTTTGATCTATACAATCTTCATGCGGAAATTGAAACATTCGGGCGCAAACAGTTCCTTTCTGAAAAACAGATATTCAATATCCAGCTTGTGCTGGAAGAGTTGATCGTCAATAAGCTGATTAAAAGACCCGGGGAGTCTGTTGATTTGACGGTCACGGTCGGTTATTCCGAACAGGACGGCGCAATTGAGATTGTGATTTATTACAGAGGTGAACCCTTTAATCCATTCGAGGGTGCAGGCGATGACGATCTCCCCATGATGATTGTCGGGAAGCTGGCGGTAAGCCACGACTACTCTTGGGAAGAGGGGCAAAATAAATTAAGGCTCACCTTGTGAGATCCGCTTATTACAGCAATTCAAAAAAACCGGATCTTATGCCAGCGCGTTTTCCAGTGATTCCTTCAATTGCTGAAGCGCTTTACGGTCCATCTCCAGGGCAACCTTGCCGCCGCCGGGATGAGCAAATGTCAGAGTTGCGCCGGTTTGGGTCTTCTCAACCTGCCATCTGGTTCCCGCGGGGAATTTCACATGTTCGGAAAGCCAGTCGTCGGATTCGAATTGGGCGATCTGAATGAGGACGCCGAAGGCGTCGCGGGGGTGGATGAATATTTCCGTCCAGACGCCTTCCGGATATTCATTGTAACCGAAGAAGGGAACGCCGTGCGCTTCAAGATGGGCCATGGCCTTTTTGATATCCGGTGTCTGAAGGGTGATGTGATGGACGCCTGCTTCTCTGGATTTCAGGAAACCGTCCAGAAAACTTCCGGGGCCTGTGGGTGAAATAATTTCCAGACGGGACAAATCGCCCAGCGAAAACAGCTGCCAGAAATACCGGGTTACGGGATCGGCCGCACAAGTTCCCGCGACGGCTCCCAGAATGTCTTGAAAGAAATGCGCGGCCTTTTCCTGATCTTTTACCGCAATGGATACATGGTCAATGCGCGAAATCATTTATTTCTCCCATAGCCGGACTAGAAATCCCTGAACTCATCTTTTCCAAAGGGAATGATCTCTTCCGGTTTTACTTGATGCGTCTGAGTGCGACCGGCTGCCGCTTTTCCGGCAGCGGCCGGCAGTGCTTTAACGGGAGCCTTGCGGGACGCCCCTTGAGTCGCGCCGGTTTTCCGCGCCCGCTGCATACGGGTTCCGGGAGATGATGAGATATTCTTTACCCCGTCGGCCTTTCCTTCGACAACAGCAACCAGCCGTTTAACAATTCGCTTGATTTGCTCCGACTGGGCGCTCATCTCCTCCGCGGCACTGGCGGATTCTTCAGCCGTAGAGGCATTCTCCTGGGTTACCCGGTCAAGAGCGGCAACTGCCTTGTTGATTTGACTGATTCCCTGGGCCTGTTCGACCGATGCGGCGGCGATTTCCTTGACCAGTTCCTCAACCTTACCGGCAATTTCCACGTTTTCCGCAAAGGCATTTTGCGTCAGCCGGGTCAGATCACTGCTTTCCTTGACCACGGCAATGGTGTTTTCAATAAGGGTCTGCGTGTTTTTAGCTGCATCCGCCGAACGCTGGGCCAGATTCCTGACTTCGTCAGCGACCACGGCAAATCCCGCGCCTGCTTCCCCTGCACGGGCGGCTTCCACCGCCGCATTCAAAGCCAGGAGGTTTGTCTGAAAGGCGATTTCGTCGATGGTCTTGATGATTTTACCGGTCTCCTCGCTGGTCTTAGTCACCTTCTGGATTGCTTCTGCCATGTTGCTCATGTGTTCGTTTACTTTGGTTACGATAGCCCGGGTTTCAGCCATGAGGTTTTTTGCCTGAGTGGCGTTTTCCGCGTTGCCGGTCGTCATGGCGGACATTTCTTCCAGGGACGAAGATGACTGTTCGATGGCCGCCGCCTGAGAGGACGTCCCTTCCGCCAGTACCCCGGTGGCATTGGATACAAGGGTTGCCGCGGAATTCATTTCACCCGTCGATTCATTCAACTCGCCGGCGATCTGCAGGATTTGCACGATCAGCTTTTTGCCGACGATAATGAAGTTGGCAATCATAATCAGCATTCCGAAAAGGACGATAAACTTCGGCCATAAAGCATCGCTTCCGGCCATTCGGCCGCCGATGAAACCCGCCAGAATAACCATTACCAAACCGGGCGCAAGCCATACGAACAATTTGACGGTCAATGTTTTTCCGAGAAAAAATCTGAGAATGCCGGCAACAATCATTGCCGCAATCGTATAGGTGACTAGCTTGATGGCACATTCAATAAGCAAATCCATGAGATCCTCCTTTGGCAGGCTGTGATACAGCTGTGTATAATTCGTTATCTTACTAGCGCCCCAGTCGTTAGTCAATCATGTTTATAACCGGCATAAGAAGCTGGCGCCGGACCTGCCCGCTAACTGCCGAATCCGGTTTGATAAAAATATTTTCCCCAATAATAAAAACCCCCTCAGTCCAATGAACCTGAGGGGGCGTTATATAGACAGATCATGTTTTTCTGCAGCGGCTATAACTCTTTCATTTTTTTCTTTGCTTCGTTGTAGAGTCTCATGACACAGAGGAAGATCGCCAGAAAGAACAAACCGAACATGAAGTTTGGCGCGGTGCCCAGATACGAGTCGAGTTTGTACCCCAGCCAGAGGAACAGGAAAGAAGCGATCACCAGAATGAAACCCCAGGCCGACAGCATCAGAATTCCACTGAATTTCTGATACGCCCGGTAATGAAACTTGTGCGTTGTGATCATGGTCGTGTCCTCCCTTCTTAAATTTCTTTCTGTGTCTTCCTTACAACTTTCTATCAGCTTACAATATTTTTCACTGCATCAATCACCG